>NZ_JAYMZS010000087.1:0-39115 GCF_035828755.1 Amycolatopsis sp. H20-H5
GTTCGCGGGTGGGCCCGAGGCGGACGTCTTCGACGCGCTGCGGGCGATTCCCGCCCGGATCGACCTGACGTCCGGGGTGCCCGATCTCGCGGCGTTCCCGCGGGCGGCGTGGCTGCGCGCGGAACGCGCGGTGCTCGGCGAAGCCGGACCTGCCGACTTCGGCTACGGGGACCCTCGCGGCACCCCGGCGTTGCGGCTCGCCGTCGCCCGCTGGATCGGCCGCAACCGCGGGATCCGGGCCGATCCGGACGAGGTGGTGATCGTCGCCGGGGTCGCCCAGGCGCTGGGATTGCTCGCGCAAGTGGTGCGCCTGCAAGGAATCACCGAGCTCGCGGTGGAGGACCCCGGCTCGCTCGGCACGCGGCAGCACCTGCGGCACTGGGGGCTCGAAACGCCGCCGATCCCGGTCGACGCCGAGGGTCTGCGGGTCGGCGACCTGCGCGCCGACGGGGCCCGCGCGGTCCTACTGACCCCGGCGCACCAGTTCCCGACCGGGGTGGTGCTCGACGGCGAACGACGTCGCGAGCTGATGCGGTGGGCCGGGGACGGCGGCCTGATCGTCGAAGACGACTACGACGCCGAACACCGCTACGACCGGTCCCCGGTGCCCGCGCTGCGATCCATGCTCGCCGAGCAGGTCTGCTACCTCGGGAGCGTCTCCAAGCTCCTCGCCCCCGCACTGAGGATCGGCTGGGCTCTCGTGCCGTCGAGGTACCGGGAAGACCTGGTGACGGCCAAGCGGTTCGCGGACCTCGGCAACTCCGCGCTGCCGCAGCTGGTGCTGGCGCGGCTGATGGAATCCGGCGAGCTGGAACGTCAGTTGCGCTTCGTCCGCCGTCGTCACCGGCGCCGCCGCGACGCGATGATCGACGCGATCGCCACCGAGCTGCCCGGCGCTGTCGTGCACGGCGCGGCGGCGGGCCTGCACCTGATGATCACCTTCGACGCCGGGTTCGCCGACACCGATCTCGCCGCCGCCGCGCTGGAGCAGGGCGTGAAGGTGCAGCCGCTGTCCTGGTACCGGCAACGGCCGGGCCCGCCGGGACTCGTGCTGGGTTACGCCGCGAGCACCCCCTCAGACATCGTCGAAGCCGTCGCGATCCTGGGCCGGTTGGTCAGCTGAAGCGGGACAACAGCATGAGCAGCGCGGCCGGGTCTTGGACGTGGGCGTTGTGGCCGAGTCCGGGGAGGATGGCGGGCTCGGCTCCCAGCGCCCGGAGTTGGCCGGCGTGGCACATCGGGTCGTGCTCACCGGCGGCGAGCACGACCGGGCACCGGGCGGCGCCCAGCAGTCCACGCATGTCCGGCGCGCCGACGGCGAACGCCGCCGGGTCCAGCGCGAGCTGCCACCCGTCGTCGGTTTCGACCAGGCCCTCCGGATCGGCCGCGGTCAGGCCGGTGAGTCCGGAGACCTTGAGGTACGCCCGCTCGGCGTCCTCCCGCGAGCCGAACACCTTGGCGGGCCGGGTGGCCATGGCCGCCGCCTTCGCCAGGTCGTCCTCGCTCCACTCGACCTTGACGCCGACCGCGAGCACCCCGGCGACCTCGACCCCGAACCAGCCGGTGGCCAGCGCCAGCGCGACCACCCCGCCCAGTGAATGTCCCACCACGACCAGCGGACCGGTCTCGGGGAGCGCGTCGGCGACAGCCGCGGCCAGCCCGCCGAACGAGTAGCGCGGCAGCCTGGGCGAACCGCCGTGACCGGGCAGGTCGGGTGCCAGCCAGCGCCCCTCGAGCCGCTCGGTGACGCCGTCCCAGACCAGGCCGGTCGCGCCGAGGCCGTGCAGGAACAGCACGGGCCGCCCGCCGGTGTCTGTCTTGAGAATGTCCACCGGACGGATCTTTCCCCAGCCGGGGGGCCTGCGGCTAGGGTCGGCCGGGTGGCTGTCAGCGCGCTCGTCGATCCGGAAACCTACGTCACCGGTGTCCCCCACGAGCTGCTCGGCGAGCTGCGCCGGGAATCGCCGGTCGTGCGTGTGGACGGGGCGTGGATGGTCCTGCGGCACGCCGACGTCCGGCACGTGCTGCGCAACCCGCGGCTGTTCTCCTCGCAACTCGGCGGCACGCAGCTGCGGGACCCGGCGACGGAGGAGGACCTGCGGTACGTGCGCCGGATGATGCTCAACATGGACGCGCCGGACCATCCCCGCCTGCGCGGCCTGCTGACCAGGGCGTTCACCCCGCGGGCGGTCGGCGAGCTGACCGACCGGATCCGGGGCTGGGCCCAGCACCTGGTGGCTGCCGTCGCCGGGCGTGGCGAGTGCGACTTCGCCGCCGAGATCGCCGCCGACCTGCCGCTGCTCACCCTGGCCGAGGTGTTCGGCGTGCCAGAGCAGGACCGGCGGCTGCTCTACGACTGGAGCAACCGGGTGATCGGTTACCAGGACCCCGACTACGCGGCCAGCGCGACGGCCCGCGCCGAGGACGTCACGGAGCTCGCCCGCGGCGCGCTGGCCGTCCGCCCGGTTCCCGGCCCCGGCGGGGAGCTGCCCGATCCGCGCAGCCGCTCCGGCATGCCGGACCTCTACGCCTACGCCCACGCGCTCGGCGAGCACAAACGCCGCCATCCCGGCGAAGACGTGATGAGCAACCTCATGCGGCACGTCGACGACGAGGGCGGGCGGGTGTCGATCGAGGAGTTCGAGAACCTGTTCTGGCTGTTCTCCGTGGCAGGCAACGAAACCCTGCGCAACGGGCTGCCAGGCGGGCTGCTCGCGTTGCTGAGCGACCGGCGGCAGTACCGCAGGCTGCTCGCCGACCGGTCGCTGCTGCCCGGCGCGGTCGACGAGATGCTGCGCTGGTGGACGCCGGTGATGCACTTCCGCCGCACCGCGGCCGAGGACACTCGTCTGTCCGATGTGGACATCCGGGCCGGGGACAAGGTGGTGGTCTGGTTCTCGTCGGCGAACCGGGACGGGACGGTGTTCGCCGAGCCGGACCGGTTCGACCCCGCCCGCACCCCCAACGAGCACCTGAGTTTCGGCCACGGCCCGCATTTCTGCCTCGGCGCGCAGCTGGCCAAGGTGCAGATGCGCGCGTTGTTCGAAGCCGTGCTCGACCAGCTGGGCGAGGTGGAGCTCGCGGGCGAGCCGGTGCGGCTGCGGTCGAACTTCCAGAACGGGGTGAAGAGCCTGCCGATCCGGTGGCGGCCGGTGTAAGAAGGCAGGGTGATCATCGAAACCGGCCCGTTCGCCGACCTGGACACCTACGTCGCGCTGCCCCGGGTGGGCGGGCTGCGGCTGTCACCCGACGGGCGGCGGCTCGTCGTCGAGGTCGCGACGCTCGACCGCACGAAGTCCCGACACACCACGGCATTGTGGGAAGTCGACCCCGACGGCCACCGTCCGGCCCGCAGGCTGACCCGCGACGCCCGCGGCGAGTCGGGCGCCGGTTTCACCCCGGCGGGCGACCTGCTGTTCGTCTCGAAACGCCCCGACGCCGAGGGCAGGGCCGTGCCCGCACTGTGGTTGCAGCCGTCCGGCGGCGGCGACGCCCGGGTGGTGGCGGCCCCGCCGGGCGGCGTGCACAGCGTCGTCGTCAGCGCGACCGGGACGGTCGTGGCCGGGACGGAGATGATGCCGTCGGCCACCGACGGGTTCAGCGACGGCGAAGTCCGCGCGACGCGGAAGGACGCGGGCGTCACCGCGATCCTGCACGAGGAGTACCCCATCCGGTTCTGGGACCACGACCTCGGGCCGGACCGGACCCGGCTGCTGGTGGCCGAGCTGCCCGGCGGGCAGGAGCGGCTCGACCTGCGGGACCTGACCGGCCACGTCGGCCGCGCCCTGGGTGAGGAGTGCACCTGGGACCTGAGCGCCGACGGCCGCACCGTGGTCACCGGGTGGGCGGTGCCGGAGCCCGGCGGGTCCCAGCGCTACACCCTGGTGGCGATCGACGTCGCCACCGGCGAACGCCGGACGCTGGCCGACGACCCTGACCACGAGTACACCGCGCCGCGGCTCTCGCCCGACGGGACGCGCGTCGCGGTCGTCGTGCAGCAGCGGATCACCCCGCAGGACCCGGGCCTGCGCTGGCTGGCCGTCGTCGACCTGGCCGACGGCACGATCCGGGACCTGACCCGGAACTGGGATCGGCGGCCGCAAGACCCCCGCTGGACACCCGACGGCGCCGCGCTGGTCGTCTCCGCGGACGACCACGGCCGCTCGCCGTTGTGGCGCGTCGACACCTTGATCGGACGGCCCACGCGACTGACCACCGACGACGGCGCCTACACCGACGCCCGGATCTCGCCCGACGGACGCTGGGTCTACGCCCTGCGCGCGGCCATCGACGGCCCGCCCGCCCCTGTCCGCGTCGCGCTGGACGGCCCGTCGCCGGTGGAGCCGCTGCGCGGCCCCGCAGAACCGCTGGAAATCCCGGGAAGGCTGGAAGAGGTCACCACCACGGCGGCGGACGGGACCCCGGTGCGCGGGTGGCTCTCGTTGCCGCACAACGCTTCCGCCGAGACACCCGCCCCCTTGGTGGTGCTGATCCACGGCGGCCCGGTCGGGTCGGCGAACACCTGGTCCTGGCGCTGGAGTCCCTGGCTGCTGGTGTCGCAGGGATACGCCGTCCTGCAGGCCGACTTCGCCCTGTCCACCGGCTACGGCATCGACTTCATCCGGCGCGGCTGGGGCGAATGGGGCGCGGCGCCCTACACCGACCTGATGTCGATCACCGACACCGCGGAGGAACGCCCCGACATCGACGCCGGGCGCACCGCCGCGATCGGCGGCTCCTACGGCGGCTACCTGGCGAACTGGATCGCCGGGCACACCGGCCGGTTCTCGGCGATCGTGACCCACGCGTCCATCTGGGCGCTCGAACAGTCGATCGCGACCGGCGACTACGCACACGCCTGGAGCCGTGAGATGACGCCGGAACAGGCCGACGCCTTCTCACCGCACCACTTCGCCGACGCGATCACCACCCCGATGCTGATCACCCACGGCGACAACGACTACAACGTGCCGATCGGCGAGGCCCTGCGGCTGTGGTGGGACCTCTCGTCCCGGTCGAAGGCGGAAAACGGGACGAGCGAGCACAAGTTCCTCCACTTCCCGGACGAAAACCACTTCATCCGGTCACCGAACCACGCGAAGGTGCTGCACTCGACCGTCCGCGCCTTCCTCGACCACCACCTGCGGGGTGCCCAGTGGCGGCGACCGGACCTGCTCGGCTGAGGCGGCCTACCGCGGGCAGACCGTGACCGACTTGCCCGCCGCCACCTTGACATGTCGGCTCCACGAACCGGACTTCACCGTCGTCGAGGTGCCGCCCACACTGTGGACGGTCACCGAGGTGACCTTGCCGCGGGCCCAAACGAGGTCGACGGTGAAGCCGCCCCGCGCGCCGATGCCGCTCGCGCTGCCCGACTTCGACCACGCGCCGGGCAGCGCGGGCAGCAGTTCGATCACCCCGGGCCGGGAGTAGACGAGCATCTCGATCATCGCCGCCGGGGTGCCGTAGTTGGCGTCGATCTGGAACGTGGCGCGGTCGCCGAGGTTGTACATGTCGAACATGGTGATCGCGGCGCCATTGTCCGCGTTCACCGACGGCGTCAGCACGGTGAGGACGAGCTGGTATGCCTTGTCCGCGTCCTTCAGCCTGGCCCAGCAGAGCGCGCGCCAGGCGCAGGCCCAGCCGAAACTCTTCATCCCCCGCGAGGTGAGCAGCTCGCGCACCCCGCCGATCAGCGCGGCCGGGCTGGTGTCGGTGGTGATCCGGTCGCCGGGGAAGAACCCGGCCAGCGGGGACAGGTGCCGGTGGGTGGTCTCGCCGAGGTCGGCGTCGGTCATCCACTCCTGGAGCCTGCCCGTGGTCGGACTGACGACCGGCAGGTACAGCCTGTCCTGCAGCCCGGAAATCGTTCTGGCGTAACCGGAATCGACGCGCAGAGCCGCGGCGGCGGCACGGTAGTTTTTCGAACAGCTGCCAGACCAGCTCCTGCGCGTAGGTGATGCCCTTGGCGTTCGTGGGCCCCTGCTCCGGCGACCAGTCGCTGTCGTCGATCAGCACCTCACGCGCGACGCCGGTGGCCGGGTCGGTCACCGTGGTGGTGATCAGGCGCGACTCCCAGAACTCGCAGGCGCCCTTGAGCATCGGGTAGATCTTGCGCAGGTAGGCGGCGTCCGGGACGTACTCGTAGTGCTCGAACAGCGAGTTGCACAGCCAGGCGTTGCCCGCCGGGTGCCACCACCAGCCCATGCCGCCGTGGATGTTGGTGGAGATCGCCGTGGTCCAGCCCGCGATCTTGCCGCTGCTGTTGCGGAAGCCGTTGCGGGAGTCGTTGAACAGCGCCTGTGTCTGCGTCGTCCACGACGAGAGCTGCGAAAGGCAGTAGTCGGCGAGCGCGCCGAAACAGCTGGGAAGCCCGGCGCGGTCAGGCAGCCAGTAGTTCATCTGGACGTTGATGTCGGTGTGGTAGTCCGCCATCCAGTCCGGGTTGTCGCGGTCCAGCCACAGGCCCTGCAGGTTCGTCGGCAGGCTGCCGCGCGAACCGGTGATCGTCAGGTACCGGCCGAACTGCAGGTAGCTCGCCTCGAGCTCGGGGTCGGGCGCGGCGCCCGTCACCGCGCGGGCGGTCAGCCGGGACGCGGTGTCCAGCCCCCGCTGTGCCTTGGTGGAAGCACCGAGGTCGACGGTCATCCGGCGGTACAACGCCTGGTAGTCGGCCACATGGGTGCCCAGCAGCGCGGCGCCGCCCGCGGCTGTCGCCTGCCGGGCCTTGGCGCGGGCCAGTGCCATCGGGTCGGTGTGGGGATCGCGGAAACCGGACGCCGCCACGGGGGCGTAGTCGGTGCCGCCGGAGAGCACGATCAGCACCTCGGAGCAGCCGGTGAACGTCACTTCCGCGCCGCTGACCGAGACCTGGCCGGTGCGGCTGGAGGCCGTCAGCACCGCGCCGTAGCGGAGACCGTTGGCCAGCTTTCCGCCGAACGAAGCCATCTTCGTCCCGGCGTCGGCAGCGGTGGTCTCGCCGTGCGTGCCGTCCAGCCGGACGCTTCCGGTGAACGTGCCGCCGCCGGACTGGCTCAGCCGCACGGCCATCACGTCGTCCGGGTGGCTGACGTAGACCTCGCGCCGGTAGGTCGCCCCGGCCAGCGTGTAGCTCGCGGAGACGAGGCCGTTGCCGAGGTCCAGCTGCCGCCGGTAGTCCTTCACCGCGGCCGCGGTGTGCGCCGGGATCTTGACGTACGCCTTCGCCAGCAGCGACAACGTGCCGAATTCGGTGTAGTCGTAAGGGAAGTTGCCGTCGGACTGCAGCGCCGCGTTCAGCCCGCCGGTCCACAGCGTGGCGTCGGTCAGGTACAGCACGTCCAGCGCGGGATCGCCGGTGACCAGCGCGCCGAGACGGCCGTTGCCGACCGGCAGGCCCTGTTCGATGATCCGGGCCTCGGTCGCGGGCGTCGGGTACCAGAGCACGTTCGAGCCCGAACCGGGCACGAAGGACGCGTCGTCCGGGCGGGCGGGCTCGGCGTTGGCGGTGAAGGCGGGCAACCCGCCGAGTGCGAAGAACGCCCCCAGCGAGCCACCGGCCTTGAAGAGGTCTCGGCGGGAAGGCCGGTACTGGTCATCGGGCAGAAGCGTCATCGTGTCGCCCTCGCGTCTCGGGAAAACAGCGTTGTCATCCGATGACTGCGCTCGACTGACCCACAAAATTGACCCACAAATCGGCCGCAGTGCCGTGTCATTGCGGTGCCGAGTGTGGAATACATCCGACTTTTGCGCAAGAGTCAGAAGTCGGACGCGGAGGCTGTCAGGAGTCGCGCCGCCCGCGGTGCAGCTGGTCGAACTCGCGGGCCGCCGACGCCTGGGTGCGCACCACGAGCTGCCGTTCCTGCTCCACCGAGTCCTCGTCGTTGAGGCCGAGTTCCACCGCGCGCCGGATCTGTTCCCGGTTGTCACGCACGACCGACGCGAAGAAGTCGTCGATCCGCGGGTCGGCGAGGACCTCGAGGATGACGCGGAACGAGGTGTCGACCACCGCGTGCACGATCTCGCCGTGGAAGGGGACGCGCTTGAGCTTGCCGAGCTGGGGGTCCTCGGTCAGCTTTTCGGTGATGATGGCCCGCAGCTCCATCTTGTTCTCGCTGAGCGACTTGGCGAGGTTCTCCGGGTAGTTGCCGGTTTCCAGCACCTTCACGACCTCGTCGAGCACCGCCACGGTGACCGGCTTTTTGATCGCGTTCACGATGGGCTCGGACAGCTTGTCCACCAGCCGGTAGGTGAACTGCTCCCCCACGGCGCGGTCCGCCGCGCGGCCGATGCGGACCAGCAGCAGCACCACGACGACGAAGTGGTGCGCGGCCATCGACGGGTGGGTCACCGGGATCATCGCGAACAGCTCGTACCAGTTGCGGACCAGGAACCGCACGTCCCACTTGCGCTTACGCCAGCGCCACAGGAACTCGGCGAGGAACCCCGCGCACACGCCGCAGTCGACGTAGAACAGCACGATGCCCACCCGGTACGGCGGCGGGCTGAGCAGCACGAACCCGAGCAGCCCCACCGAGATCACGGCGAGAAGGAACATCACCCAGTCGTCGAGGTGGACGTTGCCGGGGAGGATCCCGCTGTTGAGGCTGTTGAGTTCCGACTCCGTCTTGCCGTCGCGTGCGGCAGCCGACCTGCCGGTCTCCCGGGTCGTGGCCATGTTCGCATCTCCAGACTTCGCGCCTCGTGAACCGGCGGACGCCCGATCATGGCACGGGTCCGGCGGCACCCCCGGACCTCGCCACGCGCCATGCCCGGATTGCGTGCTTCGGGCCGTCGGGGCCGTAGCGGCAGGGCCGTGAACGCGGTCCTCTAGAATTCGGCGATGTCAGTAAGCCAGCCGGCGGCTCCAGACCTCGGCACACCGGAACCGGACGAGCACCCCGTAGCCGGGCGGCCCGCCACCGAGCCCGAGCGCGTCCGCCGGGTGACGGTCGGTGACTGGTGGCTCCCGGCCGCGGCCGCCGTGCTCGCGGTAGCCCTGTTCCTGCTCGTCAAGAACAGCCTGACCGACGACGGCTACATCACCCTCGACTACGCCAAGAACCTTGCCGTACATGGTAAGTGGGGCATGGTCGACGGCTCGACGGCCAACTCGGCGACGTCGCCGCTGAACGTCCTGCTCCTCGGCTTCCTCACCCTGCTGACCAGGGTGGTGGGCTCTCCGCACCCGGTGATCGCGCTGGGTGTGCTGAACGTGGTGGCGAGCGCGACCATCGGCTGGGGCTGGACGCGCCTGATGCGGGCGTTCAACCTGCCCGCAGCGGCCGCCGTCGTGGGTCTCGTGCTGGTACTGGTCAACCCGTTCGTGCTGTCCGCGACGGGGCTCGAGGTGCTGCTGATCCCGGCCGTGCTGATGCTGCTCACAGTGTTCGCCGTCGAAGGCCGCCCGGCGCTGTTCGGCGTGGCCGTGGGCCTGACCGTGATCACCCGGCTCGACCTGATCGTCTTCGTGGTGCTGATCGCGCTGAGCGCCGCCCCGATCCGTCGCAAGCTGCTCCGCGTTGTGGCGTTCGCGATCCTGGTCGCGGGCCCGTGGTACCTGTTCAGCTGGTTCGCGCTCGGCTCGTTCGTGCCCGACACGCTGGTCATCAAGCAGGCGCAGGGTGGCCTGTTCGGTCAATGGGACTACTTCAGCGGTCCGATGATGTACTACACGGGCCGGTCGCTGGTGGTGCTGGTGACCTTCGCCCCCGCGATCATCGGCGTCGCGGCCCTGCTCGGCTGGCTCGCGACGCGCTTCACCGCCCGGGGGCGCGAGTTCCCGCCGGTGGGCCCGCTCGTCGCGCTGGGCCTCGGCGGAGTGGCCTACTACGTCATCTACTCGTACCTGGGCGTCGGTCCTTATCACTGGTACTACGTGACGCCGATGGTGTCGGCGGGCATGTTCGTCGTGGCGCTGTTCGGGGTTTGGCTGGCCCAGTCCCGCAAAAGGCAGCCCCGCGCGAAGGCGAGCGCACCGGCGCTGGCCGTCGGCCTGGTGGGCGTGATCGCGCTGTCCAACGTCGCGGTCGACATCAAGCAGGGCGTCCCGTGGCCGTCCCCGGTGATCTTCGGGAACTGGGCGAGCGCACAGGAATACGCGCGGGTCGCGAAGCAGATCGGCCAGCGGCTGAACGGCGCGTCGGTGGCGAGCCCCGGCGAGATCGGCACCCTGGCGTACTACTGCGACTGCACGATCCTCGACGAGTTCTCCGATCGCGGTCAGGTGACCTCACTGGTCCAGAAGCAGATCGACGAAGCCGGGACGGTCATGAAGCTGGCGTACCGGGTGAACTACCACTGGTTCGACCGCGGCCTCCGGCCCCGCAAGACCGACTACCGCCTGCTCTACGACCGCGGCCCGGCGAAGGGGCCCGACTCGTGGCAGGTGTACTCCGCGGCCAAGGGGATCGGCCACTTCACGCTCGTCCGCCAGAACTGAACCGGCAGTCCTCTCTGGGGAGACAGTCCATGATGTCATCGACCGCCGAAGGCCTCTCCCGCGCGCTGGGAGCGGTCGGACACCTGGTCTCCGGGGTCCGGGACGACCAGTGGGCCGCCCCGACCCCGTGCACGGAGTGGACGGTGTGGGACCTGACCAACCACCTGGTCGTCGTGAACCTGACGATCGCCGCGCTCATCGACGGCCGGACCCCGCCCGAACGCACCGCCGACCTGGTGGGCGACGACCCGGCGGGTGCGTATCGCAACTCCGCGGCGGCGCTGCGGACGGTGTGCGAGCAGCCCGGCGCACTGGACCGGACCATCGAGGGCCCACTGGGCACGGCGAAGGTCGCGGAGCGGCTGACCCTGCGCATCGCGGACCTGCTGGTCCACGCCTGGGACCTGGCCCAGGCCACCGGCCTCCCCCTCGACCTGCCGGAAGATCTGGTCGAGAAGGCATTGTCGTTCGGCCAGAGCCCGGAGTTCGCAGCGGCCCGAGCCGACCGGTTCGCCGCCGCCCTCGCTGTCGCCGACGACGCCCCCGCCATCGACCGGCTCATCGCCTTGACCGGCCGGATGAACCGAAGTTAATCGGTCCGCTGCGGGGCATCAGCCTTCTTCGGCGGCGAGCTGCCCACAGGCAGCCGCGATCTCCTGACCACGCGTGTCGCGAACCGTGCACGCCACCCCACCGGCGTTCACCAGCCGCACGAACTCCCGCTCCACCGGCTTCGGCGACGCATCCCACTTCGAACCCGGCGTCGGGTTCAACGGAATCACGTTCACATGCACCAACTGACCCAAGTGCTTACGCAGCACCTTCGCCAGCAACTCCGCACGCCACGGCTGATCATTGATGTCCCGGATCAACGCGTACTCGATCGACACCCGCCGACCTGACGTATCGGCGTAGTACCGGGCAGCCGACAGGACCTCGTCCACCGACCAGCGCTCGTTCACCGGCACCAACGTGTCCCGCAGCTCGTCGTCCGGCGTGTGCAGCGACACCGCCAAGCGAACCTGCATCTTCTCGTCCGCCAGCTTCCGGATCGCCGGGGCAAGCCCCACCGTCGACACCGTCACCGAACGCTGCGAAATCCCCAAACCATCCGGCGCGGGCTCCGTGATCCGCCGGACCGCGGCCACCACCCGCTTGTAGTTCGCCAGCGGCTCACCCATGCCCATGAAGACGATGTTGGACAGGCGGCCGGGGCTCGGGATGCCGTCGGGGCCCGCCATCAGGCCGTCGCGCATCACCGCGGCGGCCGAGCGGACCTGGTCGACGATCTCCGCCGTGGACAGGTTGCGGTCGAGGCCGCCCTGGCCTGTCGCGCAGAACGGGCAGGCCATGCCGCAGCCGGCCTGGCTGGAGATGCACAGGGTCGCGCGGTCGGGGTAGCGCATCAGGACGCTCTCGACCAGCGTGCCGTCGTGCGCGCGCCAGAGCGTCTTGCGGGTGCTGCCGTCGTCGCAGGCCATGGCCCGGACCTCGGTCAGCAGCGGCGGCATCAGCTCGTCGACGAGCCGCTGGCGCGACGCGGCGGGGATGTCGGTCATCGCCTCCGGGTCGACGGTCAGCCGGGAGAAGTAGTGGTTGGACAGCTGCTTCGCGCGGAACGGCTTTTCGCCGAGCTCGACGACGGCAGCGGCCCGGTCGGCGGACGACAGGTCGGCGAGGTGGCGCGGCGGAAGGCCGCGCTTGGGTGCGTCGAAGACGAGAGGGAGGGCAGTCATAGCAGCTCAAGTGTCCCACGGATGCCCTCGAGAGCCACATCACGCCGGCGTTGTTGCCAAACGAGCGGTTCCGATATATCGTAAGCATGTCGGAAACAGTCGCAACACATCTTGAGAGGACTCAGACCATGAGACGACGACACCCCTTCCCCCCGCACGAGGCTCGACAGGCCTTCGGCCCCTGGGGCCGCGGCGGCGGATTCGGAGAATTTCCCCCCGGCTGGGGGCCCGGTGGTCCGGGACACGGCCGGGGACACGGTCCCGGCGGCAGGCGCGGTGGCGGCGGCCCGGGACGGCGAGGCAGGCGCGGCGACGTCCGCGCGGCGATCCTCGCCCTGCTGGCCGAGCAGCCGCGGCACGGCTACGAGATCATCCGCGAGATCGGTGAGCGCAGCGGTGGCTTCTGGAAGCCGAGCCCCGGCTCGATCTACCCGACGCTGCAGTTGCTGGCCGACGAAGGCCTGGTGACCAGCAAGGAGGAGACCGGCAAGCGCCTGTTCGAGCTCACCGAAGAAGGCCGGGCGGCCGCCGAAGCACAGGACGCCGTGCCGCCGTGGGAGCACATCGCCCACGACGTCGAGCCGACGGAGATCAACCTCCGCAAGGCGGGCGGGACCCTGATGGCCGCGATGGCGCAGATCTCCCAGGCCGGTTCGGCGAACCAGAAAGCACGGGCCGTCGAGGTGCTGAACGAGGCGCGACGCGCGCTCTACGGGATTCTCGGCGAAGCGGACGACTACTCGGACGAAGGCTCGGCCGAAGACGTAGCCGAGTGACCAGGCAGGACGAGGCCGGTGGGCCTGGCGCGCACATGCACGCGATAGCCCACCGGCAACGTCACCTCCGCGACCCCGGCGCGGAGCTCGATCTCGTTGCGGCGCAAGACATCCGCGATGGCCTTGGCCGCCACCTTCGCACTGAACTCGATCTTCAGCACTGACTCCATCGCGGCCACGCCGCTGAACAGCCAGCGGGTTTCGACCTTGCGGCAGCGAAAACCGGCGCGGGAAAAGAACCGCTCGACACCCGGCGGGTCGTAGGAGGGCAGGTCCTCCCGCATCCAGCCGCCGTAGGGCTCACTGGACACGTCGAGGTCCACGATCATCAGGACCCCTCCTGGCCGCAGCACCCGCTCCGCCTCCCGAAGGCCGGGCTCACAACCGGGCCCGAAGAAGTACGCGGTCCGGGCGTGGACGACGTCGACACTCGCGTCTTCGAGCGGGAGCCGCTGCGCGCGGCCCTCCCGCACCTCGACCGAGGGCAGGCCCGCCACCCGGGCCGCCGCGTCACGCACGAGCGGCGCGTAGGGCTCCACGCCGACGACCGAACGCGCCTTCTCCGCGAAGCGCGGCAGGTGAAAGCCGTCGCCGCAGCCGATGTCGGCCACGTCACGACCGGTCCAGTCGTACTCTTCGGCGAGCACCCGCCAGATCTCGCCGTCGACGTCCTGCGCGTGGTTTTCGATCTCGTACGCCTGCTGGTAGTACCAGATGTTCGGGCTCGGCAGGACCTCCGAGCGCCGGGCTGCGGCGCGCGAAAGGTCTGCGGTACGGGAAAACCAGCGCACGGGTGCTCCTACTTGGCCGCGCGTCTGCTGTTCCACGAGCAACGAGCGTTGCGATCGGCAATCTTCTTCGGCAAATCCTAACCCCCGGCGCTTAGGATGAACGCAGTTCCGCCAGGGAGGACCGCTCATGTCACTCGGCTCGCCGGCCGCACAACCCGTAGTCCCGCCGGGAATTCCTTGCTGGATCGAACTGTCCTGCCGCGACGAGGCGGCGGCGCAGCACTTCTACAACGGCCTGTTCGGCTGGGAGTTCACGCTCCAGCGCGACCCCGCGACGCCGACCGGCCGCTACTCGATCGCGAACCTGAACGGATCCGCCGTCGGGGGCCTCTACACCGCGGCCGCGAACACCGCCACCGAGTGGACGGTGCACATTTCCGTGCCCCACACGGCGAGCGCCGCCGAATGGGTCACGCACCTCGGCGGCCGGATCACGCTCGGCCCGATGGAGATCCCGGGCCGCGGCAGCATCGTGCACGCGATCGACGCCTGCGGCGCGCACGTGGTGTTCTGGGAGCCGTCGAGCAGCTGGGAGTTCGTCACCGGGGTGCCGAACACCTTCACCGGCGCCGACCTCAACACCCACGACGGGCCCGCCGCCGATCACTTCTACACCAAGATGTTCAACTACACGTGCCGTCAGCTCGGCAACAACGCCGCGATCGACTACGCGGAATGGCTCATCGAGCACGAGCCGGTGCTCTACCGGTACGTGATGGGCGGGGAATACCGGCCCGACACTCCCCCGCACTGGATGGTCTACTTCGAGGTCGACGCCGCCCGCGGGGCGGACGCGGCGGCAGGCCAGGCGCTGATGCTGGGCGGCACCGTGGTGCTCCAGCCCTACGACACGCCCTTCGGCCGGATGACGATCCTCGCCGACCCGGACGGGGCGGTGTTCGCGGTCATCGACCACTCCCGGGTCACCGAGGGCTGGGGCCGGGCCGAGGTCGACGACCCCTACGACGACTGACCAAAGCGATAGCAAAGGTCCCCCGCTATCCCTCCGGAGGGATAGCGGGGGACCTTTGCTATCGCCGCGCCACGGCCAGCGCGGCGATCAGCGCGTACCCGGTCGCGACCAGCCACAGGCCGGTGCCGGGCAGCAGCCCGCCGACCAGCGCGACGCCGACTGCGCCGCCCGTCTGCCGCGCGGCGTTGAGCACTCCGGCGGCCAGTCCCGCGCGGCCGGGCAAGGCGTTCATCGCCATCGACGTCATCGCGGGCATCGCGAGCGAGCAGCAGCCGAACACCACCGACGCCACGATCAGCGGGACGATCGCGCGCTCCCCCGGCAGCAGCGCGAGCCCGGCCGAGCCCGCGAGACCGGCCAGTGCGCCGGCGATGATCGGCGCCCGTGCGCCGAACCGCCCGGTCAGCCTGCCGCTGAAGAACGCGTTCAAACCCACCACCAACGTCAGCGGTACCAGCACCAAACCGGCCTCCAACGGCCTGAGCTCCCAGCTCCGCTGGAGGAACAGCGCGAGGCAGAACAGGGTGCCGTAGAGGCCGAAGTTGAACAGCCAGCCGATCACCGAGGCGACGGCGAAGGTCGGGTTCCGCAGCACCGCGAACGGCAGCACCGGCACCAGGACCCGTCGTTCGACGACCACGAACAGCAGCGTGGCGGCCAGACCGGCGCCGAACAGCGACAACGTAGGCGCGGCCGTCCAGCCCGCGTGTCCCGACTCGATGAACCCGGCGACCAGGCAGGCGAGCGCGCTGGTACCGAGCAGCTGACCGGCCCAGTCGATCCGGGTGCGGGCGAGCTTCGGGGTCTCGGTCACCGTGCGCCGGGTCAGCACGATCGCCAGCAGCCCGACCGGGACGTTGATCGCGAAGACGAGCCGCCAGTCCGCGAGCCCCACGGCGAGGCCGCCCAGCACCGGCCCGGCGGCGAGCCCGAGGCCGCTCATCCCGCCCCACACCCCCAGCGCCCGTGCCCGCGCGCCCGCGTCGGGGAACTGGTGGGCGATCAGCGCCAGCGACGACGGCAGCAGCGCGGCGGCCCCGGCGCCCTGCACCGCCCTGGCCGCGATCAGCCAGAATTCCGACGGCGCCGCCGCGCAAGCCGCCGAAGCCAGCACGAACAACGCGGTCCCGGTTTCGAACACCTTCCGCGCGCCCCAGCGGTCGCCCGCCGAACCCCAGGTCAGCAGGAAGGCCGCCAGGGTGATCGTGTAAGAGTCGACCACCCACTGCAGGGACGCGGTGCCCGGCACTGCGAAGTCGGCGCCGATCGCGGGCAGGGCGAGGTTCACGATCGTCGCGTCGAGCGTGATCATGAAGAAGCCGAGGCACACGGCGGCGAGGGCGAGTTTCGACGGCGCGCTGGTTCCGGGTTCGGCGATCATGCCTCCAGTCAACAACCGGGACAGGTCGGCCGCGGGCGAAGGATCGCGCGAAGGGTCCCGGAGATCAGGTGGGCAGGAAGGCCGAAAGCAGCAGCCACGACACGACCGCCGACGGCAGCAACGAGTCGAGCCGATCCATCAGGCCGCCGTGCCCTGGCAGCATGTTTCCCATGTCCTTGACGCCGAGGTCGCGCTTGATCAGCGACTCGACGAGGTCGCCCAGCGTCGCTGTCAACACGATCGCCACGCCGAACAGCGCACCCTGCCAGGCGTGCCCGTCCAGCAGCAAGGTCAGCGTCAACGTCCCGGCGAGGATCCCGGCGACCAGCGATCCGGCGAACCCCTCCCAGGTCTTCTTCGGGCTGATGCTCGGCGCCATCGGGTGCTTGCCGCCCAGCACCCCGGCGATGTACCCGCCGGTGTCCGAAGCGACGACGCCGATCATGAACGCGAGCACCCGTCCGGCGCCGTCCTCCGGTGTCACCAGCATCGCGGCGAAGGCACCGAACAGCGGCAGGTACGCGCTCGCGAACACCGAGCCGGTGATGTCGCGGAGGTAGCCGTCCGCGCCGCCGGGCAGCCGCCACACCAGGCACGCCAGCACCGTGAGCACGAAGGCCGTGAGCGCGCCCTGCTGGCCGTACGGCCAGGCGAGCCAGATCATGGCCTGGCCGCCGACGAGCACCGGGACCAGTGCGACCTTGACCCCGGCCGCGCGTTTGAGCACCCCGGCGAACTCGATCGTGCCGACCGCGATCGCGATCGCGATGATCCCGATGAACAGGTGGCGCACGGTGAGCAGGGACGCGACGACGGCGGCGCCGAGCAGCAGCCCGACCCCGATCGCGGCAGGCAGGTTACGACCCGCCTTCGACGCCTTCTTCTCCGGCTCCGGTTGTTCGGCCGGTTCCGGTTCCGGAGGCTCCATCCGGTTCTCGCGTTCCTCGCTCACCTGTGCCATCAGACCTCGAGCAGCTCGGCTTCCTTGTGCTTGACGAGCTCATCGACCTGGTGGACGTAGTTGTCGGTCAGGTGCTGCAGTTCCTTCTCGGCGCGCACGACCTCGTCCTCGCCTGCCTCGCCGTCCTTCTGGATGCGGTCCAGCTCTTCCTTGAACTTCCGGCGGACCCCGCGGATGGTGATGCGCGCGTCCTCGCCTTTGCTCTTGGCGATCTTCACCATCTCCTTGCGCCGCTCTTCGGTGAGCTGCGGGATGATGATGCGGATGACGTTGCCGTCGTTGCTCGGGTTGACCCCGAGGTCGGACTCGCGCAGCGCCTTCTCGATCGCGCCGAGCTGGGTGGCGTCGTACGGCTTGATGAGCGCCATCCGGGCTTCCGGGACGGTCACGCCCGCCAGCTGGTTGAGCGGGGTCATCGCGCCGTAGTACTCGACCACGATCCGCGAGAACATCGACGGGGTCGCCCGGCCGGTGCGTACCGAGGCCAGGTCGTCCTTGGCGACGGACACCGCTTTTTCCATCTTCTCCTCGGCGTCGAGGAGGGTCTCGTCGATCACGGCTACTCCCGGTGTTGGTGATGTTGTGCGGCTGTTTGAATCCCAGCAGGTCTAGACAGCCGCCCCTTCGGCGGGGGTGCTGACCAGTGTGCCGATCCTCTCACCACTGACCGCGCGGGCGATGTTCCCCTCGGTGAGCAGATTGAACACGATGATCGGCATGTTGTTGTCCATGCAGAGGCTGAACGCGGTGGCGTCGGCGACCTTCAGGTCCCGCTCGAGCACCTCGCGGTGGGTGATCTCGTGGAACATCTCGGCGGACGGGTCGGCCTTCGGGTCCGCGGTGTAGACCCCGTCGACGGCCTTCGCCATCAGGACGGCGTCGCAGCTGAGCTCGAGCGCGCGCTGCGCGGCGGCGGTGTCCGTGGAGAAGTACGGCATGCCGACCCCGGCGCCGAAGATGACCACGCGGCCCTTTTCGAGGTGCCGTTCGGCGCGGCGCGGGATGTACGGCTCGGCGACCTGGCCCATCGTGATCGCGGTCTGCACGCGGGTGGGCAGGCCCTCCTTCTCGAGGAAGTCCTGCAGCGCGAGGCAGTTCATCACGGTGCCGAGCATCGCCATGTAGTCGGCGCGGTCGCGGTCCATGCCCCGCTGGGACAGTTCCGCGCCACGGAAGTAGTTGCCGCCGCCGATGACCACCGCGATCTGCACGCCGGTGCGGGCGACCGCGGCGATCTGCGAAGCCACCGAGTGCACGACATCGGGATCGACCCCGATCGAGCCGCCGCCGAACATCTCCCCGCCCAGCTTCAGCAGTACCCGCCGATAGCCACCGTCGATTCGGTCACCCATTTAGCCCTCCGCCTCCTCAGACCCGTGTACAGCTGCGGACCCGGCTGTGCCCCGTCCCCGGAAAGCGGAGACGGGGCACAGTGGGTGTACTTCAGTAGCGCCTGGCTCAGGCCTGGCCGACCTCGAACCGGACGAACCGGGTAAGGGTCACGCCGGCCTCGTCGAGCAGGGCCTTGACGGTCTTCTTGTTGTCCTTGACCGACGCCTGCTCCAGAAGGACAGTGTCCTTGTAGTAGGCGGTGACCTTGCCCTCGATGATCTTGGACATGGCCTGCTCGGGCTTGCCCTCTTCGCGGGCGGTCTTCTCGGCGATGCTGCGCTCGTTCTCGACGATCTCGGCAGGCACCTCTTCACGCGTGAGGTACTTCGCCTTGAGCGCGGCGACCTGCATCGCGGCTGAGCGGGCAGCCTCGGCGTCGTCACCGGTGAACTCGACCAGCACGCCGACGGCCGGCGGGAGGTCGGCACCGCGACGGTGCAGGTAGGTGGCCGTGGTGCCCTCGAAGGACACGACGCGACGCAGTTCGAGCTTCTCGCCGATACGGGCGGCCAGTTCCTGGACGGCCTGGTCGACGGTGCCGCCATCGAGCGCGGCGGCCTTCAGCTTCTCGACGTCGCTGGTCTTCTCGGTCTTGGCGACCTCGACGACCTTGGCGGCGAGGGCGAGGAAGTCCGCGCTCTTGGCGACGAAGTCGGTCTCCGAGTCGAGCTCGATGAGCACGCCACCGTCACCGGCAACGAGGCCCTCGGCGGTGGCGCGCTCGGCGCGCTTGCCGACGTCCTTGGCACCCTTGATGCGGAGGAACTCAACGGCCTTGTCGAAGTCGCCGTCGTTCTCCTCCAGCGCCTTCTTGCAGTTCATCATGCCGGAGCCGGTCAGCTCGCGGAGGCGCTTCACGTCTGCGGCGGTGTAGTTCGCCATCGTGCGTTGTCCGTCCTTTTTCCGGTACGCGAAAATCTGTTGAGCGGGGAAGGACCCGGGTGGCCGGTGGGACCGGCCACCCGGGCTACGAGCTTCAGGAAGAGGCGGTGGCGTTCTCGGCCGGAACCTCGACCGGAGCCTCTTCGGCAACGGCCTCGGCCGCGGCCGGGGCGGCGTCCGACGCGGTCGCGTCGGAAACGGCGGCAGCCGCCTCCGTCGCGTCGGCGGCGGCGGTCTCGGAGCCGGAGACGAGCAGCTCCTTCTCCCACTCGGCCAGCGGCTCGTCCGTCGCGACGACGCCCGGCTCCGGCTTCTCGGCCGAGTTGCCGTTGCGGCTGGAGCGCTGCATCAGACCGGCGGCGGCGGCCTCGGCCACGACCTTGGTCAGCAGGGCGGCCGAACGGATCGCGTCGTCGTTACCCGGAATCGGGTAGTCGACCTCGTCCGGGTCGCAGTTGGTGTCGAGGATCGCGACGACCGGGATGTTGAGCTTGCGCGCCTCGCCGACGGCGATGTGCTCCTTCTTGGTGTCCACGATCCACACGGCGGAGGGAACCTTCGCCATGTCGCGGATACCGCCGAGGGTCTTCTCGAGCTTGTCCTTCTCACGGGTGAGCGTGAGGATTTCGCGCTTGGTGAGGCCGACGAAACCGCCGGTCTGCTCCTGCGACTCGAGCTCCTTCAGGCGCAGAAGGCGCTTGTGCACGGTCTGGAAGTTGGTGAGCATGCCACCGAGCCAGCGCTGGTTCACGTAGGGCATGCCCACGCGGAGCGCCTCGGCCGCGATGGCCTCCTGAGCCTGCTTCTTGGTGCCGACGAACATGATCGTGCCGCCGTGCGCGACGGTTTCCTTGATGAACTCGTACGCACGGTCGATGTAGGTCAGCGTCTGCTGCAGGTCGATGATGTAGATGCCATTGCGCTCGGTGAAGATGTAGCGCTTCATCTTCGGGTTCCACCGACGGGTCTGGTGCCCGAAGTGAACGCCGCTGTCGAGCAGCTGCTTCATGGTGACGACGGCCATTGCCGGAATCAACCTCTTCTGTCTCATGCGCGCCCGGGGTGACCGGAAACGCGCTTGCGGTTTTGTCGCGCTCGGCCGGGTGGCCGCTCGCCCTGGTGCAGGTGCCGGAATCCGGACCCTGGAGATGGAGCCACAGGGACCGCCGGACGCCGTGTCCCCGCCCGTCCGGGTCGCTCTCGGAGGAGGCCGGCCGTCAGGAACGCGCACGTGCACGCGAAGTCAGCCCGCTGACGCGGACCGCGCAAAAGAGTCTACTCCCCGTCGTCGTGGCCCTCCTCACCGGCAGCGACACCGGACATGGAGTTGTCCACACCGGCTCCGGTTGTCCACAGATTCGGCGGCCACGGCCCGTTCCCAGCGCCGGGCGGCGACGCTGGAACCCATGACCACAGTCCGGCTTTCCCGCCACCACCCGGCGCCACTTCGCCGCGTCCCGCGCCTCCGCTTTCTCGTGCTTGCGCTGGTCAGCGCCGGTTCCTTGGCGACGGCAGGCACCGCGTCGGCCGCTCTGCCACAGGACGCGCGGTTGTCCTGGCCGCTCTCACCGGTACCGGCCGTCACCCGGTACTTCGACGCGCCGGAAACGCCGTACGGCCCCGGGCACCGCGGTGTCGACCTCGCGGCCGCGCCTGGTCAGCAGGTGCTGGCCGCCGACCAGGGGATCGTGGTGTTCGCGGGATTGCTCGCGGGCCGCCCGGTGCTTTCGATCGACCACGAGGGCGGGCTGCGCACCACGTACGAGCCGGTGGTCCCGGCCGTCCACGCGGGCGACCAGGTGTACCGGGGGCAGGTGGTCGGCACGGTCTCGCCGGGGCATCCCGGCTGCACGGTGGCGGCTTGCCTGCACTGGGGCGTCCGGCGTGGCGACGAGTACCTCGACCCGCTCGCCCTGGTCATGGTCACGACGGCCGTCCGGCTGAAACCGTGGGACGGCCAGGAGCCGTGGACGAGCTAGGAACCGGGCTGCTCGACCAGCTTCGCGCGCAGCCGCATGACGGCCCTGGTGTGCAGCTGGCTGACCCGGGACTCGGTCACGCCAAGGACCTTGCCGATCTCGGCGAGGGTCAGGCTCTCGAAGTAGTAGAGGCTGACCACGACCTTGTCCCGCTCGGTCAGCTGCGCGATGGCCTGGGCGAGCTGGCGGCGGTTGTCCTGGTCGACCAGGACGGCCACCGGGTCCACCGCGTCGTCGTCGGGCAGCGTGTCCACGAGCGAGCCGCTGTCCTTGCCCGCGGCGACCAGGTCCTCCAGCGCGACGACGCTGGTGAGCTGGAGCTGTCCGTAGAACTCCCGGAGCTCGTCGGTGCTGATCTCGAGCTCCCTGGCAAGCTCGCTGTCGGTCGGCGTGCGGTGCAGCCGGGCACCGAGCCGTTCCAGCGCGCGCTCGGCCTCCCTGGCCTTCGCTCGCACGGCCCTGGGCACCCAGTCCTGTGAGCGGAGGTCATCAAGGATGGCGCCGCGGATCCGCTGCATGGCGTAGGTCTCGAACCGCAGGCCGCGGGCGGGCTCGAACTTCTCGATGGCGTCGACGAGGCCGAAGATGCCGGACTGGATCAGGTCGCCGACGTCGACATGGGTCGGCAGCCCGGTGCCGACCCGGCCGGCCACGTACTTGACCAGTGGCGCGTAGTGCAGGACCAGCCGTTCCCTGGCCACCTTGTCCGGTTCGTCGGCGAACTGCTTCCACAGCGCCTGGATCCCGGCGTCCACGTCGTAGCCGCCACGCGCTTCGGATGCGACGACGGCGCCGCCCGCGCCGCCGACGGGCGCGGCGGGCGCGGTGGCCTCGGTGACATGAGGCTCGGCGATCATCGGACCGCCGTTCTCAGGTTGCGACTCAGAGTGGTCTCCGTGCTCGTGCGGATGCGCGTGCGCCGGCGGAGCCGGCTGCGGGTGGTCCGCCGAGAAGCCTCCGGCATCATCGGGCCCGGGGGTGTGCTCGGTCATGGATCGCCTTCAACCGCTCGACGGTCACGTGAGTGTAGAGCTGCGTCGTGGCAAGCGTAGCGTGACCGAGTAGTTCCTGAACGCTCCGAAGATCAGCGCCCCCTTCCAGCAGATGCGTGGCCGCCGAATGCCGGAGCCCATGCGGCCCCATGTCCTGCGCCCCCGGCACCGCTCCGACGGCGTCGTGCACCACTCGCCTGGCCGCCCGCGGATCTAGCCGACGGCCACGAATCCCCAGGAAGAGAGCCGGTCCGACGCTGATCTCGGCCGCTGCGGCCACTGCGGGCCTGCCCTCGTCCAGCCACGTCCGGAGCACATCCTGAGCGGGGATCCCGAACGGCACGACCCGTTCCTTGCGGCCCTTGCCGAGCACGAGCACCACTCGCCGCGAAAAATCGACGTCGTCCACGTCGAGCCCGCAGAGCTCGGAAACCCGGATCCCGGTCGCGTAGAGCAGTTCGACCACGGCCTGATCACGCAGGGCCACCGGATCCCGCTCGGCGGCACCCGCCGCCGAAGCCCGCATCACCTCCCCGGCCTGGTCCGCCCGCAGGACTCCCGGGAGCTTGCGGTGCGCCCGCGGGGCGGCGAGCCTCCCGCCTGGATCCGACGCCATGGCCCCCTGGCGGTGCGCCCAGGCGGTGAAGGTCCGCGCGGAAGCCGCGCGACGGGCCAGCGTCGTCCGGCCTGAGCCGTCCGCACGCTGTCGGGCGAGCCAAGCGCGCAGGGCTCCGATATCGAGCTGGGCGAGCTCGCCCCGCTCCGGGTCCGAGGCCAGGAAACCCAGCAGGGACACCACATCCCCGAGATACGCGCGCACCGTGTGCACCGAGAGCCCGCGCTCCAGCCCGAGATGCCGCTCGTAGGCCTCGACCAGGTCCCTGGTCTCCTCCGGGAGCGAGGCGCGCAGGCGGAGCAGGTCCGGCCTGCGCGAGCCGCCGCGCGCCCCGGGGGGTTCGTCGTTCGCGCCTGGACGCGCACTCGGTGACGGCATGGTGATCACGCTGCGCGAAGGACAGCGGCTGGTCAAGCATCGCCACACCCGTCTCCCATGTCGGTGTTCGCGGCTTGGTTCCCGGCCAGGTTCCCGGCCTGGTTCACGGCGTGCTGCCGCGAACCGGTTTCCCGTCGCTTCGCCCGCACCCGGCGCCACCCCTCGTCGCCACGCTCGACGAAACCGTCGAGCTCCAGTTCCGGCAGCAACGATCGGACCCGTGCCAGGGAAACCCCGGCCTCCGAAGCCACCTGATCAGCGGTTTTCGCCGCCCGGACGGCAAGTGCTTCGTGAATCCGTAGCGCATCCGGGCCGAGACCGTCGGTGCGGCGACGCGCCTTCGCCGGTTCGACCCCACCCTCGCCAAGCCTTCCGGCGACCTCCAGCACCTCGTCCACGGAGGTCACCAGCGTGGCGTGGGACTCACGGATCAGCGCGTGACAGCCCATCGAGAGGGCGGAACCGACCGGGCCCGGCATCGCCATCACCATCTTGCCCAGCACCCCGGCCGTCCCGGCGGTGTTGCGCGCGCCGCTGCGCCTGCCCGCCTCCACCACGACCGTGCCCTCGGTCAACGCCGCGATGAGCCGGTTCCGGACGAGGAACCGGTGCCGCGCGGGCTGGGTGCCCGGCGGGTACTCGCTGAGCACCGCTCCGGCCTCGGCGATCCTGTTCAGCAGGCTCACGTGGCCCGCCGGGTACCCCACGTCGAGTCCGCAGCCCAGCACCGCCACGGTCACCCCGGTGGCCGCGAGCGCGCCACGGTGCGCGGCGCCGTCGATCCCGTAGGCCGCACCGGAGAACACCGAAACTCCTCGGGAAGCCAGGCCGTACCCGAATTCGGCGGCGTAGTGCTCGCCGTAGTCGGTGGCCGCCCTGGCGCCGACGATGGCGACCGCTCCCCCGGCCGCCTCGTCCAGCCGGACCGGGCCGCGCGCCCACAGCGCCACCGGCGGCGCGGCGCCGGAGACCCCTCGGCCCATCGCGACCGTCAACGACAGCAACGGCCAGGCGGGCCACTCGTCGTCCTCCGGGGTCACCAGCCGAGCCCCGGACGCGGCCGCCACGTCCAGATCACTCTCGGCGAGACAAAGGGCGCTGCGGGCCGCCGTCTCGTCACGGACCTTCGGCGGGCACTCTCCCTCGCGGACGAACGCGGCCGCGGCCACCGGGCCGTACTCGCCGATGAAGCCCACCAGCGCCGGGGCAGGCGGCTCGGCAACGCGGAGCAGATACGCCCTGGCCAGACGCTCTTCCGCGGTCGCCACGCTCATGCCGCTGTCCTTTCCCGGAAACCGAGCGCCGCGGCGACGTGGTCCGCCACCGGCCGCTGGCAGCCGTCGAGATCGGCCAGCGTCCAAGCGATCCGCAGGCAGCGATCCGCGCCTCGCGCGGTGAGCACACCCCTGTCGAGACTGCGGTCGAGCAGGTTCGTCACCCCGGGTGGCAGCGCGAACTCCTGCCTCAGCACCGGACCCGGTACCTCGGAGTTCGCCCGCCAGCCACGGCCCTCCCACCGCTGGACCGCCTTGGCCCTCGCCTCCAGCACCCTCGCCCGGACCTCGTCGGTGGACTCCGGCCGCCGCACCTCGTGCGCGCTGATCGCCGTCAGCGGCCGCAGCCGGACCCGCAGGTCCACCCTGTCCAGCAACGGACCGGAAAGCCTGGCCAGATAACGGCGGCGGGCGGTCGGGGAACAGGTGCAGTCGGTGTCCTTGACCGGCGCGCACGGGCAGGGGTTCGTGGCCAGGACGAGCTGGAACCGAGCGGGATACCGCACCGAACCACGCGTGCGCGAAAGACGCACCTCGCCCTCTTCGAGCGCCGTCCGCAGCGACTCCAGCCGTAGCGGGCCGAACTCCGCGGCTTCGTCGAGGAAGAGGATTCCGCGATGGGCCCGGCTGATCGCGCCCGGCGCCGCGATCCCGCTGCCGCCGCCGATCAGCGCGGCCACCGAGATCGAATGATGGGGCGCCACGAAGGGCGGCACAGTGACCAGCGGGGCGGACCGCGTCAGCGAGCCCTCGATCGAATGCACCGCCGTCACCTGCAAGGACTCCTCGCCGCTCAAGCGCGGCAACAGCCCGGGAAGTCTTTTGGCGAGCATCGTCTTCCCCACTCCGGGTGGGCCGGTGAGCAGCAGATGGTGCCCGCCGGCGGCGGCGACCTCCAGCGCCCAGCGCGCCTCGGGCTGGCCGACAACGTCGGCGAGGTCGGGGACCTCGGGCGGTTCGCCGGGGACCGGCGGCTCCGGCTCCTGCAAGGGCGCCTCGTCCTTCAGCCAGGCCACGACGTCGGTCAGCCGGGTCGCACCGGACACCTCGAGGCCTTCCACCAGCGCCGCCTCGAACAGCGACTCCGTGGGCACCACCGCGCGGGCGAAGCCCGCATCACGGGCGGCCAGTAGGCCGGGAAGCACTCCGCGGACCGTGCGGATCCGGCCGTCGAGAGCCAGTTCACCGAGCAGGACCGTGCCGACCAGCTTGGTCGCCGGGACGGACCCCGTCGCCGCGAGCACCGCGGCGGCTATCCCGAGGTCGTACCCGGACCCGACCTTCGGCAGGTTCGCCGGGGACAGGCCCAGCGTGACCTTGCCGTCCGGCCACTGCTGCCCCGAGTTCCGCACCGCCGAGCGGACCCTGTCCTTCGCCTCGCGGAGCCCGGCGTCGGGCAACCCGACGAGGGTGACCTTCGGCAGCCCGCCGCCGATGTCAGCCTCGATCTCGATCACCCGTCCGTCGATCCCGAGCAAGGCGACCGACCACGCCTTCGCAAGCGGCATCTAGAACGCCCCCTTGATGTGTTTGAGACTGGGGTTCTGCCCGCGCGGCGCGAGCACGGCCACGACGTCGTAACGGACCGGGCACCAGCCGACCTCGTGGTCACGCAGCCACTGCTGGGCCAGGCGGCGGATCCTTTCCCGTTTCTCCGGCGTGACCGCCTCGGCGGGCAGGCCGTACTCGACCCCGGAGCGGGTCTTGACCTCGCAAACCACCAGGGTGCGTCCGTCGGTCAGCACCAGGTCGAGCTCGCCGGCCCGGCTGCGCCAGTTCCGGCTGAGCACCACCAGCCCGGTGTTCTCCAGATGCCTGGCCGCCAACTCCTCGCCCCGCCGCCCCAGCTCTACGCGCCAGGCGGCGCGAGCGTCCCCAGCCGGGCGTTCGACCGTGCCCATCATCGTGTCCCCCTCGTTGTGACGCTTCGTGTGCGGACAACGCTGCCAGGGTGAGCACGGGGGGCACCAGACCCAGCTGCCCAGGCTGTGGACAACTGGGGGGATGTGGACAAAAAGCAGCCGCCGGACAGCTCGGAGGACGGAAACTGTCGGCAGGGCGTGCTAGCTACCCGCCCCTGAACGCGCTGAAGGCCACCTTCACGGCGTCAGACGCGGTGAAGGTGGCCTTCAGGGGTACTCGGGGGCGGCGGCTCAGCCGGAGAACGGACCGTCCTCGGGCAGCCGCAGGTCGGGTTTGTCGAGCTCTTCGACGTTGACGTCCTTGAACGTGATGACCCGGACGTGCTTGACGAAACGGGCGGGCCGGTACATGTCCCAGACCCACGCGTCCGACATGCGGACCTCGAAGTACACCTCACCACCACCGTCGCGCACCTGCACGTCGACGGCGTTGGCCAGGTAGAACCTACGCTCGGTCTCCACCACGTACGAGAACTGGCCGACAATGTCGCGGTACTCGCGGTACAGCGACAACTCCATCTCGGTCTCGTACTTTTCGAGATCCTCCGCGCTCATGAAATCCGCGCCCCTCCTCGGGATCGTGCCGGTGCCCCGGCGGCAGAGCGTTCATTGTTACCCACCGGGCGGGCGAGGGCACGTACCGGCACGCTCGGGTTTTCCAGTGCGGCGACCGTCAGCACGACCGGATGGGGCGGCGTGACGCCGTGCGCGGCGGCCACCGTCGCGACATTCGTGTACGACCAGCGGTGCACGGCGCTCGGCCCGTGCACGGTGAGCGCGGCGCTGTGGTCGGTGGTGCTGTAGCCCTTGTGCACGTCGAAACCATAGTGCGGGTAGTCGTCGTGCAGGCCCGCCATGATCCTGTCCCGGGTGACCTTCGCCAGCACCGAAGCCGCCGCGACGCAGGCCACGGCCTTGTCGCCCTTGATCA
Source organism: Amycolatopsis sp. H20-H5 (assembly GCF_035828755.1). Classification (NCBI taxonomy): domain Bacteria; kingdom Bacillati; phylum Actinomycetota; class Actinomycetes; order Pseudonocardiales; family Pseudonocardiaceae; genus Amycolatopsis; species Amycolatopsis sp. H20-H5. The sequence continues at coordinate 27,405 of NZ_JAYMZS010000087.1, forward strand.
CCGGCACGCTGGGCGCGGGCAGGCCCGGCACGCGGAACCCGTCGGTCAGCACGTAACCGGGGGCCACCTCGAGAGTGGCGACGGCCCGCCGCATGCCCTCCAGGTTGGTCACGTGGATGCCGAACAGGTCGACCTCCTGGGAGGACACCACGACGATCGAATAGTCGATCGCCCTGGCGAGGACCCGGTCGTACACCCGATCACGCGCCTTGGCTGTGAGCAGCTTCGAGTCGGTCAACTCGGGGAGCCTGGCGGCGTCTCCGGGCCTGAGCACGCAGGCGGCGACCACCAACGGCCCCGCACAAGCACCCCGCCCGGCCTCGTCCACACCTGCCACCGGACCGAGCCCGCGCCGTTCCAGCGCGGATTGCAGACCCCAGAAAGGATCTCCGCGCACGACCGAGCGAGGCGGGCGCAACGGCGCCGCCGGTGCACGGGAAACACCAGGAACACTCAAGGCTCTACCGCCTCCGGCCGGCCACCTTGCGAAGCCCGGAAGACATCCGCCTGCCCAGGAACAGCGCGGGCCAGGCGGCGGCGATACCGACACCGGCCGGGAGGCCTTGCTGCCACGCGGGCGCGCCGAGTGCCGCGGGCCGCGCGTTCTCCTGCGGGTTGTGATCGGTCACGCCGCCCCACCTGCTGGGCGGGAGCACGATGAGCCGTGCCTTGCCGATGATGTTGTCGACCGGCACGACGCCGTTGATACCGCCGCCGCCCTGGCACGTGGAGTCACAGGAGTCGTTGCGGTTGTCGCCCATCACCCAGACGTAGCCCTGGGGGACCTTGACCGGCGGGAAGCTCGCCTCGGTCGTCACCTCAGGGTTTTTCCAGTGGATGTACGGCTCGTCGAGCGCCTTGCCGTCCACGATGACACGGCCGCGGGCATCGCAGCACTGGACGGTCTGGCCGCCCGTGGCGATGATCCGCTTGACGAAGTCACGCTCGTCCGGGGGGGCGAAGCCGATCAACGATCCGAAGCCGCGAAGGCCCTTCACGACGATGTTGCTGGACTCCTGCGGCGCGATTTCGTTGTTCCAGAGCGGCGGGCCCTTGAAGACCACCACGTCACCCGAGGTGGGATCGGTGAAGTCGTAGGTGACCCGGTCGACCAGAATGCGGTCACCGGTGCAGTCCGTGCATCCATGGAGCGTGGTTTCCATGGACCCCGAGGGGATCATGTAGACCTTCGCCAGGAACTGCTGGATCAGGATCGTGAGCACGAGTGCCACGACGATCAGGATCGGCAGTTCTTTCCAGAACGAACGCTTCTTGCTGGATTTGCCACGCCGGTGGGAGCCCCGCCTCCCGGACGTGGACGACTCCGCAGAGCCATCCTCATCCGGTCGATCGGGTTCATCCTCAGCGGCACTCTGGGGCACGGGTTCGACCACGTCGCCAGGCTACCGGTAACCGCTCAGCTACTCAGGAAGCAGAGGTGGTCTCGCGCTTTTCGCGCTTCTCCTTGATCTTGGCGGCCTTACCGCGAAGCTCACGAAGGTAGTACAGCTTCGCGCGGCGGACATCGCCGCGCTTGAAGACCTCGACCTCGGCGATGTTCGGCGTGTGCAACGGAAAGGTGCGCTCGACGCCGACGCCGAAGGAGACCTTACGGACGGTGAAGGTCTCGCGGACGCCACCACCCTGGCGACGGATGACGACGCCCTGGAAGATCTGGTTGCGCTCGCGGTTGCCTTCGATGACGCGGACGTGCACCTTGAGCGTGTCGCCGGGTCGGAAGTCCGGGATGTCGGAACGCAGTGACTGCGCGTCCAGGGCGTCCAGGGTGTTCATCGGTGGTCCGTCCTCGTCTTCGTATGGCTTACGTACTGCCGGGCGCGCAGCGACTTCCCTGCGACCATGACCCGGGGGCTGGTGACGGGCCAGTGGACGACGGCAAAAAACAGCGAGGTCCACTCACGCCAACCTGTCAAGTATTGCAGACCGCCGGGCCCGGACTTAACCGGGCCCTAGCCGAGCTCCTCGCGCAAGCTGTCGAGGAGACCGCGATCGTGCTTGTCGAGACTACCCTCCGGCAGCGCGGCGATCAGTTCGGGCCTGCGGGTCACCGTGCGCTCCAGCGCCTGATCACGCCGCCAGCGGTCGATCAGCTTGTGGTTGCCCGACCGCAGCACCTCGGGCACCGAGAGGTCGCGCCAGACCTCCGGACGGGTGTAGCTCGGGCCTTCGAGCAGGCCGTCGGAGAACGAGTCCTCCGCCGCGGAGCGCACGTTGCCGAGCACCCCGGGCAGCAGCCGGACGACGGCCTCGACCATCACCAGCACCGCGGCCTCGCCGCCGACGAGCACGTAGTCCCCGATGGAGACCTCGTCCACCGGCATCCTGCGGGCGGCGTCGTCGATCACCCGCTGGTCGATGCCCTCATAACGGCCGCAGGCGAACACCAGGTGCTTCTCCGCCGCGTACTCGTGGGCCATCGCCTGGGTGAACGGGCGACCGGCCGGGGTCGGCACGACGAGCCGGGTCTGGGGGCCGCACACGTCGTCGAGCGCGGGCCCCCAGATCTGCGGCTTCATCACCATGCCGGGGCCGCCGCCGTACGGCGCGTCGTCCACCGCGCGGTGGACGTCGTGCGTCCAGTCGCGCAGGTCGCGCACGCCGAGCTGGATCAGGCCGCGATCGATCGCGCGACCCAGCAGCGCGGCGCGCAGCGGCTCCAGGTACTCGGGGAAGATCGTGACGACGTCGAGCCGCACTACGTCCACATCCAGTAGTCGGTGCCCTCGGCGTGCCACGGCGAGGGGACCTGCTGGTCGATGGTGAACGCCACGCCGAGCCCGGCGGCGATCTGGATGTCACGGCGCAGGGTCTCGCGGATCGGGGAGCCGGTGGGCAGGCCGTTGTTGTCCGCCCATGCCTCGCTCTGCGTGATGCAGGTCTGCGCCGGGTGCCGCGCGTTGTGGCAGGCGTGCGGGGCGCCCCAGGTCTGGGTGTGGCTGAAGTCGATGACCTTGCCCGAGCTCTGCTCGGTGATGGTGCCGACGGCCTTCAGGCGGTAGTTCGACGTCGGCACGTTCCAGCGCACGTAGTGCTGGCGTCCGCCGTCCGACGGGATGGCCGCGCAGTTCGCACCGGCACCGTCACAGGAACTCTCGCTGGTGACGCGCTGGCTGTAGTAGGTGCCGTTGCCGCTCCAGCCGTCCAGGAGCACCCAGTCACCGGCGCGGAGGAAATGCTCCGACCCGGCGGGCGGCCAGGTCTTCGGGTCGCCCCACGCGACCCAGGACTCGGTCGCCGACTTCGGCGCCCACGTCCACTGGAACGCGCTGCCGTCCGATGGCTTGAACTGACCCGCGCTCTGCTTGAACATCATGGAGAAGTCGCCGTACGTTGACGGCGTGGCGGCGTCGGCGGCGGGAACGAGCACACCGCCGAGAGCCAGCACGGACGCGCAGACCGCGGCGGCACGGCTGAAGAACTTCATGGGACTCCCCTAGTCCTCGTCGAGCAGGCCTTCCGGGGGGTCGAGGACGACCCGACCACCCGCGATGTCGACCACGGGCACGATGGCCTGGACGAAGGGAACCAGCACTGTCCGCCCATCGCAGTCGAGCGAGAGCAGCTCGCCGCCGGGGGAATGGAGGACTTCGATGACCTTGCCGACCGGCGAACCGTCGGTCAGCTCGGCACGCAGGCCTTCGAGCTCGAAATCGTAGAACTCTTCAGGGTCTTCGGTGGGCGGCAGGGCCGAGGTATCCGCGAGCAGGAGCGCGCCGCGCAGCGTTTCCGCCACGTCCCTGGTCTGCACCTGCTCGAAACGCACCAGCAGCCGCCCGCTGTGAGAGCGGGCGGCTGTGATGGTCAACTCCCGGGTACTGCCGTCGCGCAACCTCGTCGCGACGACCGCACCGACTCGGAAGCGCTGCTCCGGCGAATCGGTGCGGACGTCCACGGCGAGCTCGCCGGTGATTCCGTGCGCCTTGGCCACACGGCCGACTACGACGTCCATCTGTTTCTCGACCGGCCCGCTCAGCGGTCGGTGTCGACGACGTCCACCCGGACGCCGCGGCCACCGATACCGCCCATGACGGTGCGCAGGGCTGTCGCGGTGCGGCCGCCACGGCCGATCACCTTGCCGAGATCGTCGGGGTGCACATGCACCTCGAGGGTCCGGCCGCGACGGGTGGTCAGCAGCTCGACCCGGACCTCGTCCGGGTTGTCCACGATGCCCCGCACAAGGTGCTCAAGGGAGTCGGCGAGAAAGCTCACGCCTCGGCCTTCTCGCCCTCGGCTGCGGCTTCGACCTTCTCGGCCTCGGCCTTCTTGGGAGCGGACTTCTTCTTCGGCGTGGTCGCCTCGGCCGAACGGTCGTCACCAGCGGCGGCGAGCGCGGCGTTGAACAGGTCCTGCTTGGACGGCTTGGGCTCCGCCACCCGCAGGGTGCCCTCGGTGCCGGGAAGGCCCTTGAACTTCTGCCAGTCACCGGTGATCTTGAGGATGTTCAGCACCGGCTCGGTCGGCTGCGCGCCGACCTTCAGCCAGTGCTGTGCACGCTCGGTGTCGACCTCGATGTAGCTGGGGTCTTCCTTCGGGTGGTACTTACCGATCGTCTCGATGGCCTTGCCATCCCGGCGGGTACGCGCGTCGGAGACGATGATCCGGTAGTACGGCGCACGGATCTTGCCGAGGCGCTGCAGCTTGATCTTGACGGCCACGGGTGTGGGTACTCCTCATTACTCTCGATGCAAGGGACGGCACACACGGACCGTGTGGGGATACGGTCGCGGGCACCACGGTTCATCAGCCTTGGCGCGGTGAGAGGGTCCGGCCAAAGCAGGCAAGCGTACATTCTGCCAGACGCACCACCGGCTCCTCGCAGGTGGACCCCCATGGTCAGAAAGAGGCCACCCCGAGCGAGGTGAGCAGGATCGCGACCGCGGGCAGGAAGTTGTTCGTCTGGTGGGCGACCACGCTGGTCAGCAGTCTGCCGGTGACCAGCCTCGCCAGCCCGATCGGCACCGCGATGACCAGCAGGAGGATGGTGCGCAGGGGTTCCAGGTGGCTGGCCGCGAACACCGCCGTGGAGAGCAGGAAGGCGGCGATCCGGCCCCATTTCTCGTTGCCCCACTGCAGCCGTTCCACCGCGCCCCAGAGCAGGCCGCGATAGATGATCTCCTCGCAGATGGGCCCGAGCAGCCAGAGGTAGAGGAACATCACCACGGCCGCCGAAACCGACATCTTCCGGTCCTCGATCAGCGCGCTGATCGCCGAGGTGGCGTTGACGTCGCCGACCAGCTGGGTCCAGAGGTACGCGGCGAGCGAGGTGCAGCCAAGGCCGATGACGCCGTAGCGCAGTCCGGTGCGGACGTCGGACCAGCGCCACTCGATGCGCAGGTCGATCAGCGGGCCGTTGCCCCGGATCTTGGTGATCGCCAGTGCGACGGCGGCCGCGGTCATCGTGGGCACCATCGTGCCCAGCAGTACCACGCGCATCGGGAGGGGCTGGCCGGGCTGGACGTCGCCCAGCAGCACGCTGATGAACGCCGCCGACGCCAGCAGGACGGCCTCGACGAACAGGAACGCACCGAACCCCCAGCGATGCGAGGGCGGCGTGTCTTCCGGGCGCGGTGACGCGGCCTCGGGGAGCGGCTCCCTGGGCTGGGTGTCGGTCAAGCCGGGCCTCCGTGATCGTCCGGTTACGGAGCGAGCCTAACTCGCCGGGCGCGATAGATCAGTGCCACAAACAGGTCAGTTACCGACAAAGAGCAACACCGCGGGCGGGAGGTTGTTGGCCGCGTGGGCGATCACGCTGGCGCTCACCCGGCCACTCAGGTAACGCGCGAGGCCGATCGCGAGGCCCTGGCCGAACAGCGCGATCGTCCGGGTCGGCTCGCCGTGGAGCAGCGCGAACACCAGCGCGGTGACCACCAGGATCACCCAGGCCGGGACCCGGTGGTGGCCGAGGGCACCCCACAGGGTTCCCCGGAAGAGCAGCTCCTCGGTGACCGGCGCGGCGAAGACCACGATCACGGCGGCCAGTAGCAGCCAGCCGGTGTCGGACTGGCCGGACTGGTCGGACAGCTCGCTCAGCGGGCCGTCGGACACGTTGTCGGTGCCATAGACCGCGAGCAGCAGCAGGTTCAGCAGGTAACCGGCCAGCAGGGCCGCCGCGCCGCACGCGACGCCGATCTTGAGGTCACGCCAGGTGGGCCGCAGCCCGAAGTCCTCGCGCAGGCCGTCTCCCCAGAGCTTGGACCCGGCGGCCGGGCCGAGGCCGAGCAGCAGGTTGGGCAGGAAGGCCAGCAACAGCAACGGCCCGGTGTCGCGCAGCTCGAGCGGGTCGTACTCGCCGAAGTGGCCGGAGAGCACGGCGGTCATGACCAGGGTGACGACGTAGTAGCCCGCGATCCCGGCGAAGAACGCCGTGAACCCCCAGTGCGCGCCGAAGACCAGGCCCGTCCGGCGCCCGCCCTGCTCGTCCACCACGCCTCCACACTGAGAGTTCGACTGTCCCTGAAGGCCACCATCACGGCGTAAAACGCGGTGAAGGTGGCCTTCAGGGACCATTACGAAAAGACTGTGCCACGCAGGATGATGTGGCTGGGATGGCGGAGTGCGGCGAGGTTTTCGCGCGGGTCCACCGGGTAGACGAGCAGGTCCGCCGGTGCCCCGTCGGCGATGCCGGGATGGCCGAGCCAGTCGCGGGCCGCCCAGGACGCCGAGGCCAAGGCTTGCTCGGCGGACATCCCCGCCCTGTGCAGCGCCTCGATCTCGTCGACCAGCCTGCCGTGCTCGACCATGCCCCCGGCGTCGCTGCCCGCGTACACGGCGACGCCAGCCTCGATCGCGGACGACACCATCGAGCCGACGCCCGCGTGCAGGGCTCGCATGTGGGCCGCGTAGGCCGGGAACTTACCCGCCTTGTCGGCGATCCCCGGGAAGTTCTCGATGTTGATCAGCGTCGGGACCAGCGCGACCTCGTGCTCGGCCAGCCAGGACAGCTCGTCCGGCGAGAGCTCGGTGCCGTGCTCGAGACAGTCGATGCCCGCGGCGAGCAGCCCTGGCAGCGCGGCCGCGCCGAACACGTGCGCCGTGACGCGGGCGCCCTCGGCGTGCGCGACGGTGACCGCCTCGGCCAGCACGTCGTCCGGCCACAGCGGGGCGAGGTCGCCGAGGCCGCGGTCGATCCAGTCGCCGACCAGCTTGACCCAGCCGTCGCCGTCCCGCGCCTGCTCGGCCACCGCGGCCGGAAGCTCCGACGGGTCGTCGAGTTCGATGCCGAAACCGGGGATGTACCGCTTGCGCAGTGCGATATGCCGTCCTGCCCGGATGATGCGCGGCAGGTCGTCGCGGGCCTGCAGCGGCCGGACGTCGATCGGGAGCCCGCAGTCACGGATCAGCAGCGTGCCCGCGTCACGATCCTGGACGGCCTGCTCGGCCGCCTCCTCCAGCGACACGGCACCACTGACCCCGAGGCCGGGGTGGCAATGCGCGTCGACCAGGCCGGGCACGAGAAAGCCTTCCCGCACCACGGTTTCCGCGCCGGACACCGGCTCGGCAGAGATCCGGCCGCCGGTGATCCACAGCTCACGCCGCTCGCCCTCGGGCAGCACGACGCCCGCCAGATGCAGTGCGTCCATGCCTTACTTGGAGTTCTTCGGCGGCAGCTTGAACTTCGACGGGTCGAAGCCGGGGACGTCGTTCATGCCACCGAGCTGGGAGAGGTCGGGCATGCCACCGCCGGGGGCCGCGCCGGGCATCCCACCGGGCATCGCGCCAGGGGGCAGCATCGGCATACCGCCGGGGAAGCCACCGCGCACCTTGGGCTGGGTGGGGCCGCGTCCCTTGCCCTTCTTCCCCTTCTTGCCCTTGCGCGTCTTACTGCCGCCGCCCCCGCCGAAGCCGAACCGGCCCGCCATCTGCGCCATCATCTTGCGCGCCTCGAAGAAGCGGTTGACCAGATCGTTGACCTCGCGGACGGTGACACCGGAGCCGGCCGCGATCCGCGCACGGCGCGAGCCGTTGATCATCTTCGGGTCGTCGCGCTCGGCCGGGGTCATGCCGCGGATGATCGCCTGCAGCTTGTCGAGGTGCTTGTCGTCGACCTGGGCCAGCTGGTCCTTCATCTGGCCCGCGCCCGGCAGCATGCCAAGCAGATTGCCGATCGGGCCCATCTTGCGGACCGCGAGCATCTGCTCGAGGAAGTCCTCCAGGGTGAGCTGGCCGCTGCTGAGCTTGGCCGCTGTCTGCTCGGCCTGCTCCTGGTCGAAATGCTCCTCGGCCTGCTCGATGAGGCTGAGCATGTCACCCATGCCGAGGATCCGGCTGGCCATCCGGTCCGGGTGGAAGACGTCGAAGTCCTCGAGCTTCTCACCGTTGGACGCGAACAGGATCGGCTGGCCGGTGACCTCGCGGACCGACAGCGCGGCACCACCGCGGGCGTCGCCGTCGAGCTTCGTGAGCACGACGCCGGTGAAGCCGACGCCGTCGCGGAAGGCCTCCGCGGTGGTGACCGCGTCCTGGCCGATCATCGCGTCGACCACGAACAGCGTCTCGTCGGGCGAGACGGCGTCGCGGATGTCCGAGGCCTGCTTCATCAGCTCTTCGTCGACGCCGAGGCGGCCCGCGGTGTCAACGAGGACGATGTCGTGCTGGGCGTGCTTGGCCTCGACGATGGCGCGGCGGGCGACGTCGACCGGGTCGCCGACGCCGTTGCCGGGCTCGGGCGCGAAGGTGGCGACACCGGCGCGCTCGCCGACGATCTGGAGCTGGGTGACCGCGTTGGGGCGCTGCAGGTCGCAAGCCACCAGCAGCGGCGCGTGGCCCTGCTTCTTCAGGTACAGCGCGAGCTTTCCGGCGAGCGTCGTCTTACCGGCACCTTGGAGACCCGCGAGCATGATCACGGTCGGCGGGTTCTTCGCGAGGTTCAGCCTGCGCGTCTCGCCGCCGAGGATGGTGACGAGCTCCTCGTTGACGATCTTGACGACCTGCTGGGCCGGGTTGAGCGCCCCGGAGACCTCGGCGCCCTTGGCGCGCTCCTTCATCTTCGCGATGAAGTCCTTGACCACCACGAGCGCGACGTCGGCTTCGAGCAGCGCGATACGGATCTCGCGCGCTGTGGCGTCGATGTCGGCGTCCGACAGCCTGCCCTTGCGCGTGAGCGTCTGCAGGGCGGATGTGAGCCGATCGGAGAGGGTGTCGAACACGGGCGTGCACGCTCCAGCTGGGTCGTCGTTGCGTGCCGATCCGTGGTCACGGTGGACCGGCACCGTTCCAGAGTAGTCGCTCCGGGCCGACCATAACCGGCTGGCCATCCCCGGCGGAATTTAGTAAACATATGCGTATGACTTCTCCGACGACCGCGCCTCCGGTACTCCGCGAGCCCGCACACGACACCGAAGAACTCGTCCCGTTCAGCCGGATGGCGGGTCTGTTCAAACCACATCGGGGCCCGATGGCCGTCCTGCTGGCGCTGCTGGTCGTACAGGCGGGACTCGGCGTGATCTCGCCGTTCCTCCTGCGCGAGATCCTCGACAGCGCCCTGCCACACCGGGACATCCTGCTGCTCTGCCTGCTCGCGCTGGGGATGATCGCGGCCTCGGCGGGCGCCGGTTCGCTCGGCGTGGCGACCACCGCGCTGTCCAACACCATCGGCCAGCGGGTGATGAACGAGCTGCGCGTCTCCGTGTACGGCCATCTGCAGCGGATGTCGCTCGCCTTCTTCACCAGGACCAAGACCGGCGAGGTGCTTTCACGGGTCTTCAACGACGTCGGCGGCGTCGACAACGTGATCACCACCACGGCGGGCTCGGTGGTGCAGAACGGGACCACCACGATCGCCATCACCGTGGCCCTGATCGCGCTGGACTGGCAGCTGGCCCTGTTGTCGCTGGTCGTGGTCCCGCTGTTCCTGCTCTTCACCATGCGGCTCGGCCGCAAACGGCGGGCGCTCGTGCGCGGCAGGCAGCAGCGGCTCGCCCGGCTGACGACCCTGGTCGAGGAGTCGCTGTCGGTGTCCGGGGTACTGCTGGCCAAGACCATGGGCAACGAACGGGTGATGCGCGAGCGGTTCGCGACGGAGTCGCAGAAGATCGCCACCCTGGAACGCAACACCGCGCTCGCGGGCCGCTGGCAGGTGGCGTCGAGGTCGATGAGCCTGACGATCATCCCGGCGCTGGTCTACTTGGTCGCCGGGCTGGCACTGGCCAAGGGCGCGAACCCCTTCTCGCTGGGCACCGTGGTCGCGTTCACCAGCATGCTGAACCGCCTGGCCGGGCCGGTCACCGCGACGCAGACGATCGGGCAGAACCTCGCCACGTCCAAGGCGTTGTTCGGGCGCATCTTCGAGGTGCTGGACCTGCCGGTCGAGATCAGCGACCGGCCCGGTGCCGGCACGCTGGCCACCGGGCGCGGCGACGTCGCGGTGCACGGGGTGTCGTTCCGCTACGAGGAAACCGGGCCGTGGACGCTGCGCGAAATCGACCTCGACATCCCGGCGGGCACCACGACGGCGCTGGTCGGCTCGACGGGCTCCGGGAAAACGACGCTGGCGTATCTGGTGGCCAGGCTGTACGAACCGACGTCCGGGCAGGTGCGCGTCGACGGCACCGACATCCGCGACGTCACCCTGTCCTCGCTGGCGGCGAAGGTCGGCATGGTTTCGCAGGAGACCTACCTGTTCCACGCGTCGGTCCGGGAGAACCTGCGGTTCGCCAAGCCGGACGCGACCGACGAGGAGATCGACCACGCCGCGAAGGCCGCCCACATCCACGACACGCTCGCCGGGCTGCCCGAGGGCTACGAAACCGTGGTCGGCCAGCGCGGGTACCGGTTTTCCGGCGACGAGAAGCAGCGGATGGCGATCGCCAGGATCCTGCTGCGCAACCCGCCGATCCTGGTGCTCGACGAAGCGACCAGCGCGCTCGACAACCGCACCGAGCGCTCGGTGCAGGCCGAACTCGACCGCCTGGCCAGCGGCCGCACCACCATCACCATCGCCCATCGTCTGTCCACAGTGGAGAACGCGGACCAGATCGTGGTGCTCGACGAGGGCCGGATCGTCGAACGCGGAACGCACGCCGACCTGCTGGCGCTCGACGGCCGCTACGCGCGGCTCCTGCGGGGCGAGGAGGCTTAAGCTGGACGAATGCACCACCCCACCCCCGAACCGGACGTCACGGACACGCCGGACGAGCTCGCCGCGGTGGCCCGCGCGGTCAGGGAAGGCGTCAGCAGGCTGAACTGGCGGATGCGGGCCGAGCGCGACGAGAGCGGGCCCGGCCCGGTCGTCCTGGCGGTGCTGAGCAGGCTCTACCGAGCCGGGACGCACACGCCGAAGGAGCTGTCGGACAGCGAGCGCATCCATCCGCAGTCGCTCACGCGGATCCTCGCCTCGCTGGAGGAGCGGGGGCAGATCGACCGGCGGCAAGATCCCAAAGACGGGCGGCGGGCGCTGATCGACGTCACCCGGGCGGGCCTGGCTGTGCTGCGGGACTACAGCGTGCGGCGCGAGCGTTGGCTGGCGGCGGCCATGGAAGAGCAACTGGAGCCCGCGGAACGGCAGCTGCTGCTGCGCGCGTCCGAACTGATGGTCCGGCTCGCGGATTCCTAACAAGAACTGTCCCTAGGTGGCTGGTGTCTTAGATTGTGAGGGGTGTGTCGGTCGCGGTGATCGGGTGGCCGGTCCGGCAGGATGAGTGGTGTGGCCTTGGGACGCACGCCTCGTCAGACCGATCTGTTGCGCTCGACCG
>NZ_JAYMZS010000088.1:0-38820 GCF_035828755.1 Amycolatopsis sp. H20-H5
CCACTAGACCGGACGGCGGTCCGCGGCGGAACCCGTGTGGTCGCCGTGGAAATGCGTCAGCACGATCCGCTCCAGCCGCGCCGGGTCATCGCCTAGCCGCTCGATGCCGTCGAGGACAGCTTCGGCCGAGCCGGGTGTCCCGGTGTCGATCAGCGTCAGAGCTTCACCGTCGGCCCAGAGGTAGGCCCGGCCGACGGCGAACCTGAACAGGTGCAGGTTCGGTAGCAGCGTAAGGGTTTCCACCGCCCGAAGGTAAGGTCGTCGCGCGCCTTCGCGACACCCGATCCGCTCACGGCGTAACTTCCCAGAGGGCTTCGATGAAGGCCTGGGTGGCACCGGCGAAGGCGTGTTTCGCCGCCGCGCCGTAGCCGACGATCACCCCGCCGGGACGTCCTTCGTCCTGCCAATAGCTGCGCAGGCCCTCCAGCCCGATCGCGCGACGTCGGCAGGCGGCGAGTACCTCGGTCTCCGTCGGGCCGCCGTCGGGCAGCATGAGCGTCAGGTGCAGCCCGGCGGAGATGCCCCGGGGGGTGACGACCCCGGGCAGCGCGGCCAGCAGCCGATCGCGCCGCGAACGGTATTCCGTGCGGCTGCGGCGGACGTGGCGGTCGTAGCCGCCGGAGTCGATCAGCTCGGCGAGCGTCAGCTGGTTCAGCACGGGCGGGCGTGAACCACTGTCCACAATGGCCGCGCGCATCGGCTCCACCAGCGAGCGCGGCAGCACCAGCCAGCCCAGCCGGAGTGCGGGTGCGAGGGTCTTGCTCACGGTGCCCGCGTAGACCACCCGTTCCGGCGCGAGTGCCTGCAGTGCGCCGACCTGCTGGTTGTCGAAGCGGAACTCGCCGTCGTAGTCGTCCTCCAGCACGATCGCGCCGGAGTCGCCCGCCCAGCGGGTCAGCGCGGCGCGGCGGTGCGGGGCCAGCGTGACGCCCATCGGGTACTGGTGCGCCGCGGTCACCACCACGGCCGGACTGTCCAAAGCAGACATGTCAATGCCGTCGTCGTCCACCTCGGCGCCGACCACGCGCGGGCCATTCGCCGCCACGAGATCCCGGTACATCCGGAGCGAGGGGTTCTCGAACGCGACTTCGTCGACGCCCTTGCCGTGCAGCACCCTGGTGAGCAGGGTGAGCGCGTGCGAGTAGCCGTTGCACACCACGATCCGGGCCGGGTCGGCCACCACACCGCGGCTGCGCGCGAGGTAGACGGCGAGGGTGTCGCGCAGTTCCGGCGCGCCCAATTCCGAGGCGTAGCCGAGATTCGTCGCGGGGACCCGCTGCAGTACTTTGCGGGTCGAGGCCAGCCATGCTTGTCCGGGGAACGCGCTGAGGTCCGGCCTGCCGGGCCGCAGGTCCCATCGCGGGGCGACTTCGCGGGCCGCCGGTCGAGGCGGGGACTGGGGGAGCGCGCCCGCCGTCGCCACCCGGGTGGGCGCGCCCTGCGCCGTGCGCAGGTAGCCCTCCGCGGCGAGGTCGGCGTAGACCCGGGTGACCGTGCCGCGCGCGACGCCGAGGTCCTGGGCCAGTGCCCGGGTCGAGGGCACGGCCGCGCCCGCCTGCCAGCGACCGTCCCGGATGGCGGCGCGGATCGCGGCGGCCAGCCCGGTGCGGCCGGTTTCCGGCTGCCAGCCGAGGTGGACGTCCAGCCCGGAACTGGACCACGAAAGTGTCATGCCACTGGACCATACTCGTAGGCCAGTTGGCGCTAGCGTGGTCTTATGACCAAGAGAATCGCATTGGCCCAGCGCGTCCCGGAAATCTACAAAGCCATGGCCACCCTCCAGGCCGAGGTCGAGAAGGCCGCCGCGAACGCGGGGATCGACCCGAAGCTCCTCGAACTGGTGAAGCTTCGCGCGTCGCAGCTCAATGGCTGTGCCTTCTGCCTCGACATGCACAGCCATGACACCTTGGAGCTCGGCGAGTCTCCCCGCCGCCTGTTCGTGCTCGAGGGCTGGCGCGAGACCGAGCTGTTCACCGAGCAGGAGCGCGCCGCGCTCGCGCTCACCGAGGCCATGACCCGGCTCGCAGACCTGAACGACGTGCCCGACGACGTCTACGAAGAGGCGATCCGGGTGTTCACCGAGGACCAGTACCGCGTGGTCGCGTGGTCGGTCATCGCGATCAACAGCTGGAACCGGATGGCCGTCACCAGTCACGCGCCGCTGCCGAAGCGGGCGGAATGACGGCTGACCGGCTCCGTGCCCTGCACGTGCCGGGCACGCCGATCCTGTTGCCCAACGCCTGGGACGCCGACACGGCCATGCTGGTCGAAGCCGCCGGTTTCCCTGTGGTGGCAACGAGTTCGGGTGCGATGGCCGCGTCGCTGGGCTACGCCGACGGTGACTCGACCCCGGCGCGTGAGGTGTTCGCGGCGACGGCACGCATCGTCCGCGCGGTGTCCGTGCCGGTGACGGTGGACGCCGAGGGCGGCTATGGACTGTCCAGCGTGGACCTGGCCCACGGGCTGCTCGAAGCCGGAGCCGTGGGCTGCAACCTGGAGGACACGGACCACGTTCGCGGCGGGCTGCGTGGCGTCGAAGCGCAGGCCGAGCGGATCGCCGCGCTGCGGGCGGCGGCGGGCGACGCGCTGGTGCTCAACGCGCGGATCGACGTGTTCCTCGGGGCGCGAGACCAGGCGGCGGTGCTGGACGAGGCGGTCACCCGGGCACGGGCCTATCTGGCCGCGGGCGCCGACTGCGTGTACCCGATCCTGCTCCGCTCGGCAGAGGTGCTGGCCGCTTTCACCGACGCGGTCCGCCCGGCCGCGGTCAACGCCGCCTACCTGCCGGACGGCCCGGATTTCACCGCGCTCGCAACACTGGGGGTAGCGCGGATCTCTCTGGGTGTCGGCCTCTGGCGGCGGTCTCGTTCGGTGATCGAGGAGATGCTCGCCGAGCTGGCCGCGGGGAAGCGTCCGTACTGACGGCGGGTGTCATGAAAGGGTCTTTCAGGGCAAAAATTGCCCTGAAAGACCCTTTCATGACACTGGAGACTTTAGTGTTCCGTGGCCTTCTCGGCGCCCGCGCCGGTGAGGGAGCGGACCTCCATCTCGGCGTACTTCTGCTGGTTGTGCTCCTTCGAGAGTACGGTGCCGAGCCAGCCGAGGAAGAACGCGATCGGGATCGAGACCAGGCCCGGGTTGTCGAGCGGGAACCAGTGGAAGTCGACGCCCTGGATCATCGACGCGCTCTTGCCCGTCTTGACGTCGATCGGCTTACCAGAAACGGCCGGTGAGAAGATGATCAGCACGATCGTGATCGTCAGGCCGCCGTAGATGCTCCACAGCGCGCCCTGGGTGTTGAACCGCTTCCAGAACAGCGAGTACAGGATCGTCGGGAGGTTCGCCGACGCCGCGACCGCGAAGGCCAGTGCCACCAGGAACGCGACGTTCTGGCCGTTGGCCAGGATGCCGCCGAGGATCGCGACCGCGCCGATCACCAGTGCGGTGATGCGGGCGACCTTGACCTCCGAGCCCGGAGTCGCCTTGCCCTTCTTGATCACGCTGGCGTAGACGTCGTGGGCGAACGACGCGGACGCCGTGATTGTCAGGCCCGCGACCACCGCGAGGATCGTGGCGAACGCGATCGCCGCGATCAGGCCCAGCAGCACCGGGCCGCCGAGTTCGAGCGCCAGCAGCGGCGCGGCGGAGTTCGCGCCACCGGGTGCGGCCTTGATCTTGTCCGGGCCGACGAGCGCGCCCGCGCCGTAGCCCAGCACCAGGGTGAACAGGTAGAAGATGCCGATGATGGCGATCGCCCAGACCACCGAACGCCGGGCTTCCTTCGCCGTCGGCACGGTGTAGAAGCGCATCAGCACGTGCGGCAGACCTGCCGTGCCGAGCACCAGTGCGACGCCGAGCGAGAGGAAGTCGAGCTTCGTGGTGCCGGTCGCGCCGTACTGCTTGCCTGGGCCGAGCAGTGCCTGGCCCGTCTTGCCCGCCTTGTCGACGGCGCCCTGGAGCAGCCCGGAGACGTTGAAGCCGTACTTGCTGAGAACCCAGATCGTCATCACGAACGCGCCGATGATGAGCAAAGCGGCCTTGATGATCTGCACCCAGGTGGTGCCCTTCATCCCGCCGATCAGCACGTAGGCGATCATGATGATGCCGACGATCACGATGACCAGCGCCTGCCCGGACTTGCTTTCGATCCCGAGCAGCAGCGCCACCAGGCCACCGGCGCCCGCCATCTGCGCGAGCAGGTAGAAGAACGACACCGCCAGCGTCGACGTCGCCGCCGCCGCGCGGACCGGCCGCTGCTTCATGCGGAACGCCAGGACGTCGCCCATGGTGAACTTGCCGGTGTTGCGCAACAGTTCCGCCACCAGGAGCAACGCCACCAGCCACGCGACGAGGAAGCCGATGGAGTAGAGGAAACCGTCGTAGCCGTAGACCGCGATGGCGCCCGCGATACCCAGGAACGATGCCGCCGACAGGTAGTCGCCGGAGATCGCGATGCCGTTCTGCGGGCCGGTGAACGCGCGCCCGGCGGCGTAGTAGTCCGACGCCGTTTTCGAGTTGCGGCTGGCCCGGAAGACGATCACCAGCGTGATCGCCACGAAGATGCCGAAGATGGTGATGTTCAGTGCCGGGCTGCTGCCTTCGACACTGGCCGCGAGCGTCATTTCGCCCCTCCTGGGGTTTTCTCGAGGTCTTCGCGGATCTTCGTCGCGATCGGGTCGAGCTTGCGGTTCGCGTAGCGGACGTAGAGCCCGGTGATCACGAACGTCGAGACGAACTGCAGCAGGCCGAACACCAGGCCGACGGTGATGTTGCCGAACAGCTTGGTGCTCATGAAGCCGTGCGCGTAGTCCGCGAGCAGGACGTAGAGCAGGTACCACAGGAGGAACAGCCCCGACACCGGGAAGACGAAGCGCCGCAACCGGGATCGCAACTCCTGGAACTCCGCGCTGTCGTGCGCGTGCTCCCAGGCGTCCGGCGGGCTCTCGCCTGCCGCATCGGCTTCCTTGGTGCTCATGGGTGACTCCTTCGTCACGGTGGGACATGTGTTCCGCGCCACGTTAGGGAGAGCCGGGCCCCGGTGAAACCGTCAGCGGTTCAAACGACGTCCGATGCGACGAACGGCCGACGAACGGTGGGCGGAGGGCGACGAAGGGAACTGCTCCGGCTGCTCGTCCAGATGCAGCCGCAGCATGGCGGCCGTCGACCAGGACGGCGGCCTGCCCCGCAAGGAAACCACCAGCATTACTCCGAACGCCAGTGGAACCGTCCACGGAGCGGGCTGGGAGATGAGCAAGCCGACCCAGCCGCCCACCCGCGGGCCGAACAGCGCGAACGCGATCGAGCCGGAGGACGACAGCAGCCCGGCGAGCACCCCGCTGATCGCGCCCGCGGCTGTCAGCCTGCCCCACCAGATGCCGAGCACCAGCAGCGGGCAGAACGTCGACGCCGCGACGGTGAAGCCCCAGGTCACCAGTAACCCGGCGTCGAGCCGCGCGGCGGGCAGCGCCAGCAGCACCATCGCGACGGCCGCGAACAGGACGGTCGCGCGCAGCCGCCGGAGCCCGCCGGGCATCAGGTCGTGCGCGATCGCGCCCGAGACGACCAGCAGCAGGCCCAGCGAAGTCGCGAGGAACGCGGCGAACGCGCCCGCTGTCAGCAACGCCGTGAACAGCGAGCCAGCCCAGCCGTTGTCGACCTGCGAGGGCAGGGCCACCACGACGGTGTCGGTCGCGCCGGACAGGTACAGCTCGGGCACCAGGACGCGCCCGAGCACGCCGTAGACACCGGGGAAGAGGTAGAACACGCCCAGCAGCGACACGGTGATCGCGGCCGTGCGCCGGGCCGCCCGCCCGTCGGGGCTGGTGTGGAAGCGCATCAGCACGTGGGGCAGGCCCATCGTGCCGAGCATGGTCGCGATCAGCACGGCCCAGGTGCCGAGCAGCGGATAGCCCGCGCCGTCGAGGTCCAGCAGCGGGCGTTGCCAGTCCGCGCCGCCGAGCGGCGCCCCGCCCCGGACCTCGGGCACCGGGGCGCCTTCGGCGAACACCAGGCGCTGCCCGCTTTTCGCGGTCATCTCGCCCGGCGGCAGGAGTTTCGTGCCGCCGTCGTCCGTGCGCACCGTCGTCGGCTCGCGGATCTCCAGCGTCACGTCGATCTCGAAGGAAACCGGGGTCTCACGGGCGAAGTGCGTGAACTCGACCGGGTGCACGGCCGCGTACCGGTCGTCCGCGCCGACCTGCAGCACCAGCCAGATCGCCGGGACCAGGAACAGCACCAGCTTGAGCACGAACTGGAACGCCTGGACGTAGGTCGCCGCGCGCATCCCGCCCAGCGCCAGGGTGATGCTCACCGCGGCCCCCGCGATCACCACGCCGACCCAGTAGGGCGTGCCGCCGACCGCGGTGAGCACCAGCCCGGCGGTGCGGAACTGCGGGACCAGATACAACGTCCCGATCACCAGGACGACCACTGCGGCGAGCCGCCGCAGCGCCGGGGAAGCGAGCCGGGCCTCCGCGAAGTCCGGCACGGTCAGCGCGCCCGAACGCCGCATCGGCGCCGCGACCAGCACGAGCATCGCGATGTACCCGGCGGTGAAGCCGACGGGGTACCAGAGCGCGCCGACCCCGTCCTTGACCATCAGCCCGGCGACCCCGAGGAAAGACGCCGCGGACAGGTACTCGCCCGAGACCGCGGCCGAGTTCAGCAGCGGCGAGACCCGCCGGGACGCGACCAGGAAGTCCGAGGTCGTCCGCATCGCGGCGACCCCGCGCAACCCGATCAGCAACGTCACCAGCACCACCGGCGCGACCGCGAACGCCGCTACCACCGCCGGTCTCCGGCTGATTGCCCCTGAAGGCCACCTTCACGGCGTAAAACGCCGTGATGGTGGCCTTCAGGGACCTTCGAGCGGAGGTGGGTCATGGGCTGTCTTCGACGCGTTCGGCGCGGCGGAGCTGCCAGCGCGCGAGCAGGGCCATCACCGGGTACGGGAGGATCGCGATCATCAGCCAGGACAACGGGATTCCCCACAGGCGCAGCGAATCCAGGCCCGGGGCGAGCTGGAACAGCAGCGGCAGGCCGAACAGCAGCGCGAAGATCAGCACCAGGGAAAGGACCCCGCGACGGCGTTGCACGCGGTAGAGCACGGCCGCGCGTTCGGCGTCCACCGGCTGCAGCAGCGGTACTCGCGAGCGGGCGTGCGAACGTCGTCGCGAATGGGCCAGCCGGGTCTGCGGGCTCATCACCGCCACGCGGCGGACGCGGCTCACGGCCGGGCCCCCGGGCGGCCGAGCTCGCCGCGTCGCGCGGCCGCCAGCAGCCTGTCCCGCAGCTCACGGGAGTGGCGGCGGCTGACCGGGACGTCGCCAGCCGTGGTGTGCGCGAGCAGGCCGCCGGCGGAGTCGCTGCGCAGTTCGAGCACCGCGTCGACGGCGACCAGGAAACCCCGGTGCACGCGGGTGAAACCGGTGCCCTCCCAGTACTCCTCGAGCCGGGAAATCGGCATCCGGACCAGGTGGACGCCGAGGTCGGTGTGCAGCCGGACGTAGTCGCCGTGCGCCTCGACGAACCGCACGTCGCCGCGGCGGACGTACCGGGTGCGCCCGCCCGACTCGACGGGCAGCGCGGCCATCGTCTCGACCTGCTGCGGCGTGCCGTCGGGCTCGGTCGAGGCCACCATCCGCACCACCTTGGCGAGCGCGGCCGACAGCCGTTCCGCGCGGACGGGCTTGAGCAGGTAGTCGACCGCGCCGATGCCGTAGGCGGCCACGGCGTGCCCGTCGTGCGCGGTGACGAAGACGATCACCGGCGGCTCGGACAGCTTCGCCAGCAGCGACGCCAGCTCCAGCCCGTCGAGCCCCGGCATGGAGATGTCCAGGAAGACGGCGTCGAACTTGCTGGCCTGCAACATCTTCAGCGCCTGCAGCGCGTCACCGGCGGCGGCCACCTCGCCGACCTCCGGCGCCTCACCCAGCAGACGGCAAAGCTCGTCGAGCGCGGGCGGGAGATCGTCGACCGCCAGTACGTGCAGTCCGTCGTTCACGGCATCACCCCGGCCTGGAAGCGCGGCACCCGGACGACGACGCGCGTCCCGGCCCCCTTCTCGGTCTCCACGATCAAGCCGTACCAAGGGCCGTAGACGGTCCGCAGCCGTCTGTCCACATTGGCCAGTCCGACGCCGCCCTCACCACCCCGGCCGGCGAGGATGCTCCTGGCGAGGCCCGGATCCATGCCGAGCCCGTCGTCCTCCACGCTGATCACGCAGTCGTTGCCCTCCGCCTGGCCGTGCACCTGGACCAGCCCCGCGCCCGACCTCGGCTCGATCCCGTGCCGGATCGCGTTCTCGACCAGCGGCTCCAGCACCAGGTACGGCACCGCCACGGCCAGCACCTCGGGCGCGACGCGGACCTGCACCCGCAGCCGGTCGCCGAGCACCGCCCGCTGCAACGCCAGATACGTCTCGATCGCGCGGAACTCGTCGGCGACCATCGTGTACTCGCCGTGCCGCGCGAGGCTGTAGCGCGTGTAGTCGGCGAAGTCGAGCATCAGGTCGCGGGCCCGATCCGGGTCCGAGCGGACCAGTGAGGCGATCACGGTCAACGCGTTGTACACGAAATGTGGCGAGATCTCCGCTCGCAAGGCGCGCAGCTCGGCCTGCGCCGCCTGCTCGGCGGAGGCCTCGAGCCGCCCGCGTTCGAGGGCGTGCACCACGAGGTCGACGGCTTCGCGCGCGGTTTCCTTACCGGCCGGGCCCGCGACGAGCAGGACCCCGGCGAGCTCCTCGTGGACGTGCAGCGGCAGCGCGACCACCTCACCGCTGCCACTGGGCGCTTCGGTGTGGAGCACCTCTTCGAGCGCGGCGGACACGGAATCGTCGTCACCGGGGCGGCCCGACCACAGCAGCGAGCCGGACAGGTCGGTCAGCCCGAGGCCGGGCACCGCGAACAGCCGCCGCAGCCCGTGCACGGCCCGGCGCGCCTTGGGCCCGTCGAGGCCGTCCATCAGGTCGTCGGCGATGCGACGGGCGGCGGTGAGCACGGGCAGCGGGTCGGTGCGCACCGGATCGGCCTCCCCTCTCTCGTCGGACCGTCACGGGCCGGGGGAGTAGATCCTAGAACGCGCCGACGCCCCGCGGTGGGGTCGCGCCGCCGCGGACGCCATAAACGGTCCGTTCATCTCACGGAGTGACGCGCCTCAGCACTGCTGCTTGTAGAAGTACCGCGCGTTCGCGTCCATGTCGGTCTTGGTGATCGAGTGGAGCTGGGCGGTCAGGTCGCGGGTGACCGGCTTGCCTTCCAGGGCCGCGATGGCCTGCTGGACGCCCTGCTGGCCGATCGACGCCGGGTCCTGGGCGATCAGGGCCTGGTACTCGCCCTTCTTCAGGCCGTCCACCTCGGACGGGCTCGCGTCGAAGCCGACCAGGTTGACCTTGCCGACCTTGTTCGCGTTGCGCAGGCCGGTCGCCGCGCCCTCGCCGGTGTTGAGGTTGGTGGCGAAGATGCCGACGAGGTCCGGAGTGGACGACAGGGCCGCGGTCACCTTCGAGGCGGCCTGGTCGGGCTCGTTCTGGGTGAACTGGATGCCCGCGGACTTCAGGTTCGGGTGCGTTTTCAGCTCGTCCTCGAAGCCCTTCGCGCGGGCGTTCGTGGTCGAGGTGCCCGCGATGGTGTCGAGCACCAGCACCGAACCCGGCTTGTCGCCGACCAGCTTGGCCAGGGTCTGCGCGGCCAGCTTGCCGCCCTCGGCGTTGTCCGAGGAGATGGACGACTCCGCCACGCTGGTGTCCTTCAGCGCGGTGTCGACCTCGATGATCTTCGAGCCGCGGCTTTTGACCTGCTGCATCGGCGCGAGCATCGCCTGCGCGTCGGTCGGTGCGATGAGCAGCGCGGCGGGCGGGTTGGAGCCCAGCGCGTTGACGATCGTGGTCTGCATCGCCGCGTCGAACTTCTGCGGCGCCTGGGTGTTCAGCTCGTAGCCGGACTTCTTCGCCTCGGCCTCGGCGCCGCACTGCATCGAGATGTAGAACGGCTCGGCCTGGACACCGGCGATCAACGCCAGCTTCTTGCCGCCGACCGGCTTCGCGGCGTCGCCGGACCCGCTCTGGCCGACCTGGCCGCCGCCGCACGCGGTGAGCAGTGCGGCGGCGGAGAGCAGGGCGCCGGCGGTGAGGATCGTCTTGCTGGGTTTCATGGGGACCACCTCGCTGTGGAGAAGTACTGTGGAAAGTGCTGTGGAAAGTGCTGTGGGATAAGGGAGTTAGCGGGAGTTGCGGTTGCGACGGCGGCGCTGGTCGAACCAGACCGCGGCGATGAGCACCGCGCCGACCGCGATCATCTGCCAGAAGTCCTGGACGTGCGTGATGTTGAAGCCCTTCTTCAACACCGCCGGGATGAACACGCCGATCACGGTGCCCAGCACCGTGCCGACCCCGCCGAACAGGCTCGTGCCGCCCATCACCGTGGCGGCGATGGCGTTGAGATTGTCGGTGGTGTGGGCGGAAATCGTCGTCGACGCGTAGTACGCCAGCGAGAGGAACCCGGCGATCCCGGCCAGGAACCCGGTGAGCGTGTACACCTTCAGCAGGTGCGCGGTCACCCCGATCCCGGCGCGTCGCGCGCCTTCGGCGTTGGAGCCGACGGCGAAGGTGTAGCGGCCGAACTTGGTGGTGTGCAGCAGCCACGCGCCGATCAGGGTGATGACCACCGCGACCAGCACCAGGTTCGGGATGCCGCCGAACGTCGTGCCGTAGCCGAGCGTCTTGGTGAGCTCGGTCGGCACACTGCGGACGTCCGAGCCGTTGTTGAGCAGGTACGCCGCGCCGAGCGCAGCGCCCATCGTGCCGAGGGTGACGATCAGCGGCGGGATGCCCGCCACCGCGATGAGGAAACCGTTGAGCAGGCCCCAGATCGTGCCCGCGACCACCGCCGCGACGAGACCGACGACGATCACGTCCCAGCCCGCTGCCGACGCGTCGCCGTTCGGGCTCATCGCCTCCATCACCTTGCCCGCCACCATGCCCGCGAAGATCAGCACGGACCCGACGGACAGGTCGATGCCGGAGGTGATGATCACGAACGTCATGCCCACCGACAGCACCAGCAGCACCGAGGTCTCGATGAGCAACGTCTGGAAGGTGAACACGGTGGCGAACTCGGCGGGCGCGATCGCGGTGAACACGACGATCAGCGCCAGCAGCACCAGTGCGATCCAGAACGTGTTGGCCGAGACCATCCGCGCGCCGATCGAGCGCTTGGCGAACCCGCCATCCACAGTGGACTGTACTTCCTTGGTGGGAGTGCTCATGCCGCTTCCTCCTGTACCAAGGCGCCGGTCATGGCGGCGACGAGGTCTTCCAGCTTCGTGCCGGGCCCGGTGAACCTGGCGACTCGGGTGCCGAGCCGCAGCACCTCGATCCGGTCCGCGACCGAGAGCACCTCGGGCATGTTGTGGCTGATCAGCACGATCGCGATGCCCTTGTCGCGCACCTTCTTGATCACGTCGAGCACGCGCTCGCGCTGTACGACGCCCAGCGCGGCCGTCGGCTCGTCCATGAACACGACCTTCGACGCCCACACGACCGATCGCGCGACCGCGACGCTCTGGCGCTGCCCGCCGGACAGCGAGCCGATCGGCACGTCCGTGCTCTGCAGGGTCACGCCGAGCCGCTGGAACTCCTCGATCGCGCGGCGGCGCATCTCCGGCTTGTCCAGCATGCCGAGCTTGCCGAGAATGCCCTTGCGGTGCAGTTCCCGGCCGAGGAACAGGTTCGCCGCCGGATCGAGTTCCGGTGCGACGGCGAGGTCCTGGTAGACCGTCTCGATCCCCAGGCGCCGCGCCGTCGTCGGCG
The DNA here is from genome assembly GCF_035828755.1 of Amycolatopsis sp. H20-H5. Classification (NCBI taxonomy): domain Bacteria; kingdom Bacillati; phylum Actinomycetota; class Actinomycetes; order Pseudonocardiales; family Pseudonocardiaceae; genus Amycolatopsis; species Amycolatopsis sp. H20-H5. The sequence goes on from NZ_JAYMZS010000088.1 coordinate 11,807, forward strand.
AGTCGAAATGCGCCTCGGCGCCGTCCAGCAGGATCTTGCCCGAGCTCGGTTGTTCGGCCCCGGACAGGCACTTGACCAGAGTCGACTTGCCCGCGCCGTTGTCGCCGATCAGCGCGGTGACCTCACCGGCGCGCGCCTGGAACGACGCGCCGCGAAGTGCTTCCACGGAGCCGTAGCGCTTGGTCAGGTTCTGCGCGTCGAGCAGGAGTTCGCTCACAGCGCCAGCCTCCTTTCCGGCACGGGTGGGCGGCAGCGGATCATCGTCACCTCACCCTCCACAGTGGATTGACCGGCGCCGAACGGGACGACGTAGGTCTCGCCCTTGGTGAGCGCGAACTCGGTCCCGTGCTCGGTGCGCAGCGTGCCCGAGCCGTCCATCACGACCAGCACCGCGAACGAGGGCTCGAGTGACAACGTTGTCGCGGCGGTGAGCTGCAGGCGGTCCGCGCGGAAGAACCCGTCCGAACCGTCGGCCAGCAGGTCCACAGTGGACGACCTGTCATCGCCGGTGTGCTTGACGATGGTCTTGAGCCGGTCCGCGTCCCAGCCGGAGGTGTCCAGCGTTTCGATCGCGGTTTCGAAGCCGATCCCGAGGTGGCCCTTCTCCGGCGAGTCGAGGAAGTCGCGCCATTCCAGCGTCAGCGAGAAGTCGGTCGGCTGCTGCAGCTCGACGACGAACACGCCCTCGCCGATCGCGTGCGGCAGCCCGGCCGGGATGTAGACCGTGTCGCCGGCCTCGACGGACACGCTGTTCAGCGCGCCCAGCATGGTCGGCGCGTCCTGGGTGCGGGCCCAGTCGTTGACAGTCGCCTTGCTGACCGTCTCCTTGAAGCCCGGGTACACCCGTGGGTCGTCGCCGTAAGTACCGACCACGATCCACGCTTCGGTCTTGCCGAAATGCGAGTCGAAGTGCTGCTGCGCGAAGGTGTCCGACGGGTGGAAGTGCACCGGCAGGCGCTGCCCGGCGTCGAGCAGCTTGACCAGCAGGCCGGTCGACGTCCCGAGCGCCTCGACGTGCTTCGCGCCGAGCCAGCCTTCGGGATCACCCAGGACGGCGTCGCGCAGCCAGCTGCCGTTCGGGAGCCGGGTGAGGCCCCGGGTCTCCTGGCCGAACATGGTGGTGGCCGAGCCTACCCAGTCCTCTGGGCCGAATTTGGAGTCCGGGTTGGACTCCCCGCGCAGGGCCGCGATGGCGTCGCCGCCGCGGTAGAACTGCGGTGGCTGGTTGGCCGGGACCCGGATGGGGTTGAGACTCACGCGGGCACGTCCTTCTTCTCTTGGAGTCGCGCGTCAGTCGAAAAGTCGCGGTCGGTAGACGGGTTCGCGATCGCGCGAGGGAAAACACAGTTGCTCATGACGGGGCGACCTCGCCGGAACCGCGGGCTACGAGCTGCACGGGCAGAACTACCTTTCTCGGTGTGGATTGATCTCCCTGGACACGGGCGAACAGCAGTTCCGCCGCCGCGTGGCCGAGCGCGCTGACGTCGTGCGCGATCACGCTGACCGGCGGATCCAGCAGGTCCGCCAGCTCGAAGTCGTCGAAGCTGATCATCGCCGGGCGTTTCTCGGCGTGCGCGAGTGCGCGCAGCAGGTGCACCGCGACCCGGTTGTTCCCGGCGACCACGGCCGTCGCGGCGCCGGGGCCGGTGAGCAGGGTGCGGACGGCCTCGCCGACGTTCTCCGGCGTGGGGGTCCGCATCACGACCAGGCGTTCGTCGTAGGAGATCCCGGCGCGGACGCAGCCCTCGCGGAACCCGCGCAGCCGCTCCCCGGCGGTGTAGATCTCGGGGCTGTCGGCGAGGAACGCGATCCGTCGGTGCCCGTGTTTCGCCAGGTGGATGACCGCTTCGATGGTCCCGCCGAGGTTGTCGACGAGCACGGTGTCGGCGACGATGTCGCCCGCGGGCCGGTCGAGGAACACCACCGGCGTGCCCGCGCGCATCTCGGGCACGAGGTAGCCGTGCTGCATCCCGGCCGGGACGACGAGGATGCCGTCCACCCGGCGGGCGCAGAACTCCAGCACCAGCTCGCGTTCGCGGTCGGAGTTCTCCTCCGAGGAGCCGGTGAGCACTTGGCGGCCGAACGAGGTCGCGATCTTCTCCACGGCCCGGTTGAGCTCGGAGTAGAAGGGGTTGCCCACGTCCTCGACGATGAGCCCGATGGTGCCGGTGGTCGATCCGCGCCGGAGGTTGCGCGCGCCGAGGTTGCGGCGGAAACCGAGCTGCTCGATCGCCGCCATGACCCGCTCGGCGGTGTCGGGGTGGACCGCGGGCTCGTCGTTCACGACGCGCGAAACGGTCTTGATGCTGACACCCGCGAGGCGGGCCACGTCACTCATGGTGGCCCTGCGGCCGGCGGTGCGCTGGCCGCTGCCCTGGCCACTCCCGTGGCTTCCGGAAGACAACGTTGTCATAGTGGCGCGAATTACACGCCACTACCCCCGTCCGTGTCAATGCCGCTCGTCGATCCGGCCTTCTTCTGCCGGTACGCACCTTGGTACGGATGGATGAGCTGGCTGTCTGGAACAGGACAAGCTCTGACCGGACCCTTGACGATCTCGTGATCCGTTGCCCAAGGTGACCGGCATTGGCACAGCGCGCGACAAGGTTGTCACCACTCGTTCCTGACAGCCTCCCGCGCCCCCAACTGGAGAGGCGAAGGCGATGGCGCGAATGCGCTTGAGAGCCGGCCTGGCGATACTAGCCGCGGCCGTGGTCACCTCGTTCGTTCCGGCGGTGGCGGTCCCGGCCGCCGCGGCCGCCCAGCAGGATCTGGCCCAGTGGGTCAATCCGTTCGTCGGCACCCGGCCGGGCGGCCAGGACCACGGCACCGGCGGCGGCGCGGGGAACACGTTCCCCGGCGCGGTCTCGCCGTTCGGCATGGTGCAGTGGAGCCCCGACACGGTGAAGGCCCAGCACGGCGGTTATTTCTACGACGACACCGCGTTGAAGGGTTTCAGCCTGACGCACCTTTCGGGCGCGGGCTGCTCGACCTATGAGGACATCCCGTTCATCCCGTACGTCGGCGAGGTCACCACCTCGCCCGCGACCGACCCCGGCCGCTACACCTCGAAGTTCTCCCACGCGAACGAGCACGCGACGGCGGGCAAGTACGACGTCACCCTCGACAGCGGCGCAAAGGTCGAGCTCGCGACGACCGCCCGCACCGGCTCCGGCCGCTTCACTTACCCGGCGGGCGCGGCGTCGACGCTGCTGGTCAACACCTCCGGCTCGGTGATGGGCACCGACGACGCGTCGATCACGATCGGCAAGGACAGCATCAGCGGCTGGGCGACCAGCGGCCGGTTCTGCGGCGCGGCCAACAGCTACCGCGTCTACTTCACCGCCAAGTTCGACACCGCGTTCGCCTCGATCGGGACGTGGAAGAACGGCGCGGTGACCCCGAACAAGGCCGCCGAAACCGGTGGCGCGCTCGCCAAGGTGGTGAAGCCTAATGGCGACAAGGCGTCCATCTCGCGCTCTGAGTCGATCAAGCCGCAGGACACCACGGTCAGCGGTCCGGGCAGTGGCGGGTACGTCACGTTCGACAACCTTGCCGGTGCGCAGGTGAACGTCCAGGTCGGACTGTCCTTTGTGTCCATCGATGGGGCGAAGGCGAACCTGAAGGCGGAGAACACCAAGAAGTCCTTCGAGGCCGTCGCCGCCGCGTCGCGTAAGGCGTGGAACGACAAATTCAACCAGATCGCCGTGCAGGGCGGCTCGGACGCCGACCGCTCGACCTTCTACACCGCGCTGTACCACTCGCTGATCCAGCCGAACGTCTTCTCCGATGTGGACGGTCAGTATCCCGGCTTCGACGGGCGGATCCACCAGGCCGACAAGGGCCACGCGATGTACACCAACTTCTCCGGCTGGGACATCTACCGTTCGGAGACCCAGCTGCTCGCGACGATCGCGCCGAAGGAGACCTCGGACATCGTCCGGTCGATGATGGCCTACGCCGAGCAGGGCGGTTCGTGGGACCGCTGGACGGTGGGCAACGACTACACCGGCGTGATGAACGGCGACCCGTACCACATCATCGTGTCGACCGCGTATGCCTTCGGTGCCAGGGACTTCGACGCGAGCAAGGCGCTGCTGCTGATGATCAAGGGCGCCACTCAGCCGACCCAGGGCTACACCGAACGCCCCGGCGGCGAGGACTACCAGAAGCTCGGTTACGTGCCGGGCGCGGGAGCGGACACCCTCGAATACACCAGCGCGGACTTCTCGATCGCGCAGTTCGCCAAGCGCCTCGGTGACGGCGCGACGTACCAGACGTTCATGAAGCGGGCCCAGAACTGGCAGAACCTCTACAACCCGGGTTCGGGCCACCTGCAGCCGCGCGGCGCGGACGGCGCTTTCGCCGGGACGTACGACCCCGCCAGCTCGCAGGGCTGGGTCGAGGGCAACGGCGCGCAGTACGACTGGATGGTGCCCTACGACCTGGGCGGGCTGGTCACCGCGTTCGGTGGCAACAAGGCCGTCGAGTCCCGATTGGACACGTTCTTCACAAAGCTGAACGCTGGCACCGCGGAGCCGTACGCCTTCATGGGCAACGAACCGAACGCCAACGCGCCCTGGGTCTACGCCTACGCGGGCTCGCCCGCCAAGACGCAGTCGATCGTGCGGCGCTCGATGACCGAGCTGTACAACCCGCGCCCGGAGGGCCTGGTCGGCAACGACGACCTCGGGCAGATGTCGTCCTGGTACGTCTGGGCGGCGCTCGGCATGTACCCGGAGATCCCGGGCCGCGCCGAGATGGTGCTCAACTCGCCGCTGTTCCCCAAGGCCGTGCTGACTACGGGCGCGGGCAAGAAGATCACCATCAACGGCAACGGTTCCGGTGAGTACGTGGCCGGGCTGAAGGTCAACGGCACGGACTCGTCGCGCCCGTGGCTGCCGGAGTCGCTGATCTCGGCGGGCGCCACGCTCGACTACTCGCTCTCGGCCACCCCGACGACCTGGGGCAGCGCGGCCGCCGACACCCCGCCGTCCTTCCGCGACGGGGAAAAGCCCAGCCTGTCCTTTGTGGACCCGGCCCGCGTCGTCGCTCCGGCGGGGTCGACGTCGAAGGCCTCGGTGGGCGTGCAGGACCTCTCCGGCACCGCGCACAGCTGGAACTGGACGGCCACCGGCGTGGACGGGATCACGGTCTCGCCCGCTTCGGGAACCGTCGCGGTGCCCTCGGCTGGCAAGGCCGCCGCGGACATCACGGTGACCGTGCCGCCCGGCACGGCCGACGGCCCGCGCCGGATCCCGGTGACGTTCTCCTCGGCCGGGCTGGCGAGCACGCAGGCCGTCCTGACCGTGCTCGTCGCGCAGCCGGGCAGCTGGCTCGCCACGGTGAACAACCCGGGGATTTCCCCGGACGCCAAGCCTTCCGCGGCCAACTTCGACGGCGGTGGCTGGAGCTACTCGGCCGACGCGCTCGCGGCGGCCGGTGCGGCGGCGGGCGGCACGGTGACTGTCGACGGGCTCAAGTACACGTGGCCGTCGTTCCCGGCGGGTGAGCCGGACAACGTCATCGCGGCCGGGCAGACCGTCAACGTCTCCGGCACCGGGCGGCTCGCGATGCTCGGCTCGGCGTCGAACGGCTCCGCCTCGGGCACCTTGACGATCACCTACACCGACGGCACCAAGTCCACGGCCACCCTCGGCTTCTCGGACTGGACTCTCGGCGGCGGCGGCGCACAGCCGTCGTTCGGCAACAAGATCGCACTGTCCACCCCGTACCGCAACGCCTCGGGCGGTGACCCGCAGCAGATCCGCACGATGGTCTTCGCCTCCGCGCCGATCTCGCTCACCGCGGGTAAGACCGTCGCCAGCGTCACGCTCCCGTCGTCCGTCGCGGGAGGGGCTCTGCACGTGTTCGCCATCGCCGCGGGCTGACCTCGGTCGCAAGTCGCAATTGCCCCTGAAGGCCACCTTCACGGCGTAAAACGCGGTGAAGGTGGCCTTCAGGGGCAGTCAGAAAGGAAGAGAGAGGCTCAATGAAGAGCAGCAGCAGATTCGCGGCGGGGGCGCTTGCCGTCGCCGTCGTGGCCACCGGGGTGGTGCCGGGCGTCGCCGAGGCACGCCCCGGCGGCGATCCCGTGGACGCGGTGAACACGTTCATCGGCACCAAGGACGACGGCAACACCTTTCCCGGCGCGTCGGCGCCGTTCGGGATGACGCAGGTCAGCCCGATCACCTCGCACTACGCCGGGTATCGCTACGACGACACCGCGATTCGCGGCTTCGGGCACTTCTTCCTCTCCGGCGCCGGGTGCTGGGAGCAGGGCGGGCTCGTTTCGACGCTGCCGACCACCGGCGCGATCGGCCCTGGCGCGGCGTTCGACACCACCAAGGCCGACACGTTCGACCAGAAGCGTTATGCCGCGCCGTTCACGCACGACGGCGAGGTCGGGAAGCCCGGCTACTACAAGGTGCGGCTCACCGGCTACGGCGGCATCGACGCCGAAACCACCGCCACCACCCGCACCGGTGTCGAGCGGTACACCTTCGCGAAGTCCGGCGACGCCAACGTGTTCGTCAACGTCGGGCAGGCCAACGACAAGGAGCCGGTGACCGGCAGCAGTGTCCGGGTCGTCGGCGACCGGACCGTCGAGGGCAGTGTCGAGTCGCAGGCGTTCTGCGGCGGCAAGGCCTACACGACGTATTTCACCACGACGTTCGACAAGCCGTTCAAGTCCTTCGGCACGTGGTCGCCCACCGGCGGCACGCCCGGCGCGAAGGACTCCGCCGGTGGAGCGGGCCTGCGTGGCGCCTGGCTCACTTTCGGCGGCGGGCCGGTGACTTCGACCACCGCGATCTCCCATGTGGACGCTCAGGGCGCTCGCGGCAACCTCGCGGCGGAGCGGGTCAAGCCGTTCGACAAGGTCCGTGACGCCGCGCAGCGCACGTGGCGCCAAGAACTGTCCTCTGTGGACATCAAGGGCGCGGCGAACGACGACCGCACGGTGTTCTACACCTCGCTCTACCACGCGCTGCTCCAGCCGCTGACCGGAAACGACGCCGACGGGCGCTACCGCGGCTTCGACAACAAGATCCATCGAGCCATCGGCTGGACCTACTACGAGTTCTTCTCGCTGTGGGACACCTATCGCACGCAGAACCAGCTCCTCGCGTTGCTGCGGCCCGACCGGGCCAAGGACATCGCGAAGACCCTGCTCGCCATTCACGACCAGGGCGGCTGGCTGCCCCGCTGGGCCTACGCCAACCAGGAGACGAACACGATGACCGGCGACCCGGTCACCCCGTTCCTGGTGGACCTCTGGCGCTTCGGCGCGCTCAAGGGCTCGGAAGTCCAGGCGTACCAGGCACTTCTGCAGAACTCGCGTGAGGTGCCACCCGCCGCTTCGCCCTTCCAGGGCCGCTCGGGCAACGTGAGCTACCAGCAGGACGGGTTCGTCCAGTACGACCCGAACTTCCCGAAGAAGGGCCAGGACACCGACCCGAACCACGGCGCGTCCGCGACGCTGGAGTACGCCCTCGGCGACTGCTCGCTCTCGATCATGGCGGCCGCGCTGGGCAAGAAGGCCGACGCGAAAGCGCTGGCCGACAAGTCCCGCGGGACGAGCACGCTGTGGGACTCCTCGCTGACCGACCGCGGCTTCAACGGCTTCTACCGGCCGAAGGTCGCCGGTGGCGACTGGTTCACCCCGGCGGACAAGCCGTACAGCCCGGAGAGTCAGGACGGCTTCCACGAGGGCACCTCGTGGCAGTACCAGTGGCTGACCCAGCAGGACATCCCCGCCATGACGCAGCGGATGGGCGGGAAGGAAGCCACCGGCAAGCGGCTGGACGACTTCTTCGCCTACGACGCGCTGCTCAAGGACCCGGCGAAGACCGTCCGCGAGGACTGGGTCGTCGGGCCGTACAGCTACTACAACCAGTTCCGGTACAACCCGAACAACGAGCCCGACCTGCACTCGCCGTGGATGTACGCGCTCACCGGGCAGCCGTCGAAGACCTCCGCGGTGGTCCGGGCGGCGCACACCCTGTTCACCAACGCGCCCAACGGCGTGACCGGGAACGACGACCTCGGCACGATGTCGGCCTGGTACGTGTTCAGCGCGCTGGGGCTGTACCCGGCGGTGCCGGGCACCGGCCAGTTCGTGCTCAACGCGCCGCGGTTCGCGAAGTCCGTCCTGCACCTGGAGAACGGCCGGGACATCACGATCAAGGCGTCCGGTGCGGACCCGTCGACGCTCCAGTACGTCCAGGGGTTGAAGGTGGACGGACGGTCCAGTGACCGGGTCTACGTCGGCGTCGAACAGCTGACAAGGGGCGCGACGCTGGACTTCCGGCTCACCGCCGACGCCGCCAGTGCGACTTGGGCCACATCTCCGGAGTCGGCTCCGCCGTCTCCTTGCGCCGGTTAGTGCTCGTGTAACGACTGTCCGTGAAGGCCGCTTCCCAGTATTTGAAACGGAAGCGGCCTTCTCGGGCGTTTCGGGTGGCTCAGACCACAGTGGACCGTCCATCGTGAGGATCATCACGGACCCCGGTGTTCCGGTGAGGGCCGTCACGCAGCACACTGGTCTCACAACGTCCGACAATGTTGTTGAACGTCCCAGACAGTCCGTCTTGGACAGTGCATGTCGGGCGTCCTTTTATGTGTACGACAGCATGTGTGCGGCAAGGTAGGTACTACACAGTGGTGAGACCCCACAGGAGGAAGTCGTGTCGAGCAAGGCCGCTTTAGTGTTCCGCGTGGCCGCGGTAGCCGAAGCCCTGTCCTGGGCCGGTCTGCTGATCGGGATGTTCTTCAAGTACGTCGTCGAGTCCTCCGGCCAGGGCGGCGTTCCCGTCCTCGGCATGGTGCACGGCGTCGTCTTCACCCTCTACCTGGTGATCTCCCTGTCCGTGGCGAAGCCGCTCGGCTGGCGCCCGAAGACCGTGGTGCTCGCGCTGCTGTCCAGCATCCCGCCGCTGTTCACCTGGCTGTTCGAGAAGTGGGCCCTGCGCAACGGCAAGCTCGATGGCCCGCACCGGCTGACCCACGGCGGTGTCGGCCTGTTCGAGGTCCGCACCCCGGAGCCCGCGGGCGTCTGACGGTTCCAAGACTTGAGAAAGGCCCCCACGAGTTCGTCGTGGGGGCCTTTTTCGTGTCCGGGGTTATTCGGTGAAGTCGCCCGCGGCCTTGCGGACCTTGGTCAGCAGATCGGTGAGCTGCTCGGTCTGGCGGTCGGTCAGCCCGGTGAGGCCGAAGTCGATGGCGGTGACGGCCTCGGTGGCCCCCTCGCGCCGCGTGCGCCCCTGATCGGTGATCTCCACCAGCGTCGTGCGCCGGTCGGTGGGATGGGGGACGCGCTTGACCAGCCCGTCCTTCTCCAGCCTGTCGACGATGTTCGTGACGCTCGTCGGGTGCAGCTGGAGCCGCTCGCCCATCACCCGCATCGGCAGGCTGGCGCTGCGGGCGAAGGTCAGCAGGACCAGTGCCTCGTACCGGGCGAACGTCAGGCCGTGTGGTTTGAGCGCGCCGTCCACGGCAGACTGGATGATCTGTTGCACTCGCATGACCCCGGTCACCGCCGCCATGGTGTCGGACGGCCCGATCCGGGCTTCCCACAGCTGCGCCGCGCGGGCGATGGGGTCGAACGGCAACGGACGGCTCATGGAGGTCGAAGTTACCAGCGAGTACCCGGTCGGCGTCACCGGACGCGGCTATCGGGTGCGGGAATTCCCGCGATGGAGAGGAGCAGGACATGATTGTGGCGTTCAGCGTGAGCCCGTCGGGCGCGGATGACGAGGGCGGCGTCAGCGAGGCGGTGTCCCGCGCGGTCCGCGTGGTGCGCGACTCGGGGCTGCCGAACTCGACCAACGCCATGTTCACCAACGTCGAGGGGTCCTGGGACGAGGTGATGGACGTCGTCAAGCGGGCCGTGGAGGCCGCGGGCGATGGCTCGTCGCGGGTCGGGCTGGTGCTCAAGGCCGACATCCGGCCCGGTTACGACGAGGGCCAGCTGACCGCGAAGGTCGAGCGGATCGAAAAGCATCTGGAGGGGTAGGTCCGCTCCGCAAGCTGGTCAGCCGGGCAGGGGCGGGGCGAAGGTGACCGTCCACAGGCCGTCCTTCTCGCTCACCGCGACGGGGTACGTGAAGCGTGTCCCGTCGCGGAGCACGCCGGAGACCGTCGCGGTGCCGGGGCTCAGAGTGACGGCCAGGTCGTGGGCTCCCGCGGTCTCGAGCGTCTTGACGTACGAAGCGGCGAAGTCGCTTGCCTGCCCCGGCGGGTAGTCGAGCAGGTTTTCCAGCGCGCTCGCGTCGTGCGCGGACAGGGCGGCCGTCAGGTCCTGGCGGAGGACCTCCGCCGACGGCACCCCGGGGCTCGGCTGGTGGGCGATCATCGCCGTCACGGACACCACCCACGCCAGCGCGGCCACGACCGCGACGAGCACGGTCGCCCTCCTGCGGGGCAGCACCGATGATCACCCCTTGTTTCCTGCTGAGCGGACGCGACGGGCACCTGCGGTGAAACGCTCGCGGATGCGTGCCAGGATGGAAGCGTGACACACCCACGCGGATCAGCAGCGAAGTCAGCGGCCATGTCCGCCGCACTCTCCGGCGCGGTCGATCTCTCCGCGCTCAAGGCCCGTGCCGACGCGGCACGCACACAGCCCCCGCCCCCGCCGGCAGGCGTCACCGGCCCGCCCGGTGACGGTGGCGGCGCCCCGGCCCCGGCGGGCGCGGTGTTCGACGTCACCGAAGCCACTTTCCAGACCGACGTCGTCGAGCGCTCGCTCGAACAGCTGGTCGTGATCGACCTCTGGGCCGAGTGGTGCGGGCCGTGCAAGCAGCTCAGCCCGGTGCTGGAGCGCCTCGCGGCCGAGGCCAACGGCGCCTGGGTGCTGGCGAAGGTCGACGTCGACGCCAACCCCCGGATCTCGCAGCTGTTCGGGGTCCAGTCCATCCCCACCATCGTCGCGGTCGGCGGCGGCCAGCCGGTGGACGCGTTCTCCGGCGCGCTGCCCGAGCCCGAGATCCGCAAGTGGCTGAGCTCACTGCTCGACGCGCTGCGGGACAAGCTCCCCGGCATCAGGGCGGCCGAGGAGGCGAACGGCGGCCCGGTCGAGGAGCCGGAGGACCCCCGCTTCGTCGAGGCCGAGGAAGCTTTCGAGAGCGGCGACTTCGCGGGCGCGCAGGCCGCCTACGAGCGCATCCTGGACGTCGAACCGGCGAACGAGCTCGCCAAGACGGCACTGTCCCAGGTCAAGTTCACCGCCCGCGCCGAAGCGGTCGCCCCCGACGCGGTGGCCAAGGCCGACGCGGCACCGGGCGACCTCGACGCCCAGCTCGCGGCCGCCGACCTCGAAATCGCCGAGCAGCGGGTCGAAGAGGGCTTCGCCCGGCTCGTCGACACCGTGCGCCGCACGGCGGGCGAGGACCGGAACCGCGTTCGCGAGCACCTGGTCGCGCTCTTCGAGCTCTTCGACCCGGCCGACGAGCGCGTCTCCAAGGCGCGGCGGAATCTGGCAGGCGCGCTCTACTGAGCGCCAACGCTCCCCGAAGTGTCATGAAAGGGTCTTTCAGGGCAATTTTTGCCCTGAAAGACCCTTTCATGACACCCGAGGGACTGGGGGGGAGCGGGTCAGGCGTAGTCCTTCGAGCAGACCGTCGAGCCTTCCAGGTAGCCCTTGCGCAGGGACTGGACGCGGTCGAAGCCGCTGTCCGCGCGCTTGCCGTTGACGTCGGCCGAGACCAGGCTCTCCGGGAGCAGGAGGTCGGCGATCGCCTCGTCGAGGTCGCCCGCCGAGAGGCGCAGCGTGCCGGGGCGGTTGGTGAACGCGGCCCACGCGCCGACCAGGCAGGACGTGCGCAGGCCCGCGTTCGGGTTGTCGAGTGAAGCGCCGACGCCCTTCTGGATGGCCAGTGCGTACCGCGACGCCACCTCGGAGAAGGCCGCGAAGTCGCCCATGCTGGTCGAGTTGTTGCCGCTGGCCTCGGCTTCGCGGTCGAAGGGCTGGGCCAGTTCGGTCAGCTTGGCGAGGTCGATGTTGACCGTGTTGTCGTTCGCGCAGTACGAGGCGGGCGGGGTGCTCGCGCCGCCGGAGCAGGTGCCGCCACCGTTGACGATCTCGGGTGCGGCCACGCCGGCGCCCTTGAAGGCCTCGTCGAGGCTCTTCTTGAGCAGGTCCACGTTGGTCTGGGTGAATTTCGCGTCGCCCTTGCCCTTGTCGCCCTTGTCGAACGGGCGCTCGGTGATGCGGGCCTTGACGTTCTCGGTGTTCATCGCCGCGCATTCCTTCGGGCCCTTTTCGAACCCGGCCTGGAAGGCGTACGTGCGGTCGAACGCCGTGCCGTGGGCGCCCTGCGCGGTCGCGGAGTTGCCAGCCTGGTCGCGGATGAAGAACATCGCGCCGAGCACGCCGTTGAGGCCCTCGGCCGTCGACACGCGGTAGAACTTGCTCTTGTCCTCCGCCACCCAGCGGAAGTAGCCGCCCGCGAAGCAGTCGGCCTGCTGTTCCTTGACCACGGTCGGGGTGCTCTTGGTGATGCCGGCCTTGTCGCCGAGGCGGTACTGGATCGCGTGGCCGAACTCGTGCGCGAGCACGGTCACCACGGACATCGGGCCGAAGCGCTCACGCAGCATCGGCAGCAGGACGCCGCGGTCCCACGCCACCGAGTCGTCCGGCGGGCAGTAGAAGGCGTTGACGAGCTTCTTGACGCTGCCGCAGGCCGTCGTCTCGGTATCGGTGTTCGAGTCGTAGGACAGCAGCGACTTGACCGGCTCGAACCGTTCGCCGTCGAAGTTCGCGGGCAGCGTCTCGGACCAGTACTTCTGGACGTCCTCGATCGCCGCCGTCGCGAGTGTGTCGTCCTCGCCGCCGTCGGCGTTCTTGACGTCCAGATTCGGCTTCGGCGCGTCGGGCTTGAGGCCGCTCTCGAAGTGCGTGATCGGCAGCCCGGCGACGTTGCCCGCGCCCGGCAAGGCCGCGGACGAGCCGCCCGCGCTGCTGCTCTTGCCGCCACCGCACGCGCTCAGCCCGAGGGCCACCACGGCAAGGATCGCGACCAGAGCCGGACGGTGAAAGCCCCGGCCTCCCCCTTGGAACATGTTCACTCGCTTCGCATCAGGGCCCCGACGGAGCCGGACAACTGTCGGCAGCAGGGACCCTACTCAGGGCTTATGCGCGGTGTGCACGTTATCCCCGAAGTGGCGTGCGAGCGTTGTCGCCCGCGGCCCGATATGGTCGCTGACCATGAGAGCAGTCCGCCGGTTCACCGTCCGCGCGAGCCTGCCGGAGCCGCTCTCCGGCCTCGGCGCGCTCGCCACCAACCTGCGCTGGACCTGGCACCCGCCGACGCGGGACCTGTTCGCGTCGATGGACGCCGAGCTGTTCAACCAGGTCCGCGACCCGCTGCGCATGCTCACCGCGCTGCCGCCCGCGCGGCTCGAAGAGCTCGCCGTGGACGCCGAGTTCCTCGAGCGCGCCCGGCTCGCCATCGCCGATCTCGACCGCTATCTGAGCGAGCCGCGCTGGTACCAGCGTCAGGACACCGACGGCCTGCCGCCCGCCGTCGCGTACTTCTCGATGGAGTTCGGCGTGACCGAGGCGCTGCCGAACTACTCCGGTGGCTTGGGCGTGCTCGCCGGTGATCACCTCAAGGCCGCGTCGGACCTCGGCGTGCCGATGGTCGGCGTCGGCCTGCTGTACCGGTCCGGCTACTTCCGCCAGACGCTTTCGCTCGACGGCTGGCAGGTCGAGCACTACCCGGTGATCGACCCCAACGCGTTCCCGCTGGAGTTGGTGTCCGAGGGCGGAAAGCCGGTGTTCGTCGAGGTCGCCATGCCGGGCGGGCGCGAGTTGCGCGCGCAGATCTGGAAGGCGAACGTCGGCCGGATCCCGCTGCTGCTGCTCGACACCGAGACCGACGCCAACGACGAGGACCTGCGGGAGGTGACCGACCGGCTCTACGGCGGCGACGCCGACCATCGCATCCGCCAGGAGATCCTCGCCGGGATCGGCGGGTTCCGCGCCGTGCGGAAGTACTGCGAGCTGACCGGCCATCCGCAGCCGAAAGTTTTTCACACCAACGAGGGACACGCGGGCTTCCTGGGGCTGGAGCGGGCGCGCGAGATCATCCAGGCGGACGGCCTCGCTTTCGAAGAGGCACTGCCCGCCGTCCGCGCGGGCACGCTGTTCACCACGCACACGCCGGTCAGCGCGGGGATCGACCGGTTCCCCGTCGACCTCGTGCAGCGCTATTTCACCGACGGGCGGCTGGTGCCCGACGTCGACCCGCGTCGCGTGCTGCAGCTCGGCGCGGAGGACAACCCCGGGCTGTTCAACATGGCCCACATGGGCCTGCGGCTCGCCCAGCGCGCCAACGGCGTTTCCCAGCTGCACGGCCGGGTGTCGCGGCGGATGTTCTCGCGGCTCTGGCCGGGTTTCGACGAGGCCGAGGTGCCGGTCTCGTCGGTCACCAACGGCGTCCACGGGCCGACCTGGGTCGCCCGCGAGCTGAGCGCGCTGCTGGGCCGTGACCACGAGGAATGGGGCCTGGATGACGGCGACCGCGGCGGCCGCCCGCTGCGCGACGGCGTCAGCGACGAGCAGTTGTGGGCGCTGCGGCGCGAGCTGCGGGAGAAGCTGGTCAACGAGGTGCGCCGCCGGGTGCGCGCGGCCTGGCTGCAGCGCGGGGCGTCCGCGCTGGAACTCGGCTGGACCGACACCGTGTTCGACCCGGACGTGCTGACGGTTGGTTTCGCGCGGCGCGTGCCGACGTACAAGCGGCTGACGCTCATGCTGCGCGACCCGGACCGGCTGCGCGCGCTGCTGACCGACAAGAAACGGCCGATCCAGCTGGTCGTCGCCGGGAAGTCGCATCCGGCCGACGAGGGCGGCAAGGCGCTGATCCAGCAGATCGTGCGGTTCGTCGACGACCCCGAGGTGCGCCGCCGGATCGTCTTCCTGCCGGACTACGACATGTCGATGGCGCGTTACCTCTACCGCGGCTGCGACATCTGGCTGAACACGCCGGTGCGGCCCTTGGAGGCCTGCGGGACGTCCGGGATGAAGTCGGCGCTCAACGGCGGGCTCAACCTGTCCATCCGCGACGGCTGGTGGGACGAGATGTACGACGGCAGCAACGGCTGGGCGATCCCGACCGCAGACGGCATCACCGATCCGCTGCGCCGCGACGACCTGGAGGCCGCGGCCCTGTACGACCTGCTTGGCCAGCAGATCGCGCCGCTGTTCTACGACCGGGACGAGGCCGGGGTGCCCGGCGGCTGGCTGTCGATGGTGTGGCACACCCTCGAGACGCTCGGGCCGCGGGTGCAGGCGGCCAGGATGGTGCGGGAGTACGTCGAATCCGGGTACGTCCCGGCGTCGAAGATGGTCGCGGCCGCGACCGGCGACGGCTACCGCGGTGCGCTGTCGCTGGCGGACTACCGGACGAAACTCGAGGTCGCGTGGCCGCGGGTGCGGATCTTCGACTCCGAGCTGCTCTACGAAGCGCAGGAGCAGCTGGTGGTGGGCACCGAGGTGACCGTGCGGGCGCGCATCGACCTCGCCGGGCTGGACCTCGGCGAGGTGCACATCCAGACC
The DNA here is from genome assembly GCF_035828755.1 of Amycolatopsis sp. H20-H5. Classification (NCBI taxonomy): domain Bacteria; kingdom Bacillati; phylum Actinomycetota; class Actinomycetes; order Pseudonocardiales; family Pseudonocardiaceae; genus Amycolatopsis; species Amycolatopsis sp. H20-H5. Next base: position 27,366 of record NZ_JAYMZS010000088.1, read on the forward strand.
GTGGTCGGCAAGGTCGGCGACGGTGACGAACTGCTGGAACCGGTCACCGTCCCGATGACCGGCGACGGCATCGGCGCGTTCACCGCGACCGTCCGCCTCCCGCACGCGGGCTCGCTCGGCTACACCGTCCGCGTCCTGCCGAAGCACGACCTCCTCGCCACCCCCGCCGAACTCGCCCGAGTCGTCCTGGCTTGACCCATTACCGACAAAGAGTTGACAAAATGCTGCCGGAAAGCCGCAAACTGGTCTGATCAAAGCGGAAAAGGAGCCGGAAACGCTTTGTTCCCCTATCATCATTTGCTGACGATGACGGGAAAGAGACCACCATGGCGCGGGCGAACGGGCCGGTCAGGCCGGATGATCGGGTGCAGTACATCCACGCGGGCGCGGGACTGAGACAGGATCACCTGCATGAGGCCCTCGGCGTCGAGCTACGCCGGATCTGGCGCGTGGCCGAAGACGAGACCCCGGCGGAGGTGCGGGCCATCGTCGTGCTGCGCCTGAAGAACGTGCTCGACTCGATGGCCGACCTTCGCCTGCCCGAGATCGTGTGGACCGCCTACAATCTCGGCGCCGGGACGGCCGCGCACGACGGCGGGATCATCCACCGCCTCGACCGGCTCGGCGGGGCCAAGCGCAAGGGAATGTCCGGGCCGACCTGCACCCGGCTGTTCTACGGCTTTCTCGCCACGCTGCGTGAGAGCCTCGGAAAGGAACAGGAGTGCGTGCTGTCCGCCGAGGACTTGGCGCTGGCGACGGCGTGGCTGAACGCCGACGTGCGGCCGCCGGGGTTGTCGGCTGGGTTGTCGGCTGGAATGGCGGTCGGCGCGCAAAGGTCTCGTGCGTGGCAAAGCCGGTTCGAACCTGCGTAGGCCAGTCAGGGATGCGCGGGACTTCCACCGGCCTGCGTCGGCAGCCCCGCCGCGGCCCAGGCGCGGAAGCCACCGGCGAGGTCCGTGGCCTTGGGCAGGCCGAGCCGCTGTAGGTCCGCGGCGGCGAGGCTGGAGGCGTAGCCCTCGTTGCACACGACCACCACGGTGAGGTCCGGGTCGACCTGCGGCAGCCGCCACTCGCTGCCGGGGTCGAGCCGCCACTCGAGGTGGATCCGCTCGATCGGGACGGCGCCGGGGATCTCGCCCTCCTCGAGCCGGTTGACGTGCGGCCGGATGTCGACGATCAGCGCGCCCTGCTCCTGCAGCCGCAGGGCTTGCGCCGGTTCCGCGCGCTCCAGTCCGGAACGCGCGGCCGCCAGGTACTCGTCGATCGCGCTCATCGGCTCAGTATGGCCGGAAGCGGCGGGATCTCGGCCGGCACTTCGGCGAGACTGGCGTACTCGCGGGTCGCGACCAGCGGCGGCGAGTACGCGTGCACGCTGGCGGCGGGCGCCGTCCCGGCGCCGGTCATCTGGTGCGCGCGGCCCGCGCCGAAGCCGATGCCGTCGCCCGCGGTGTGCCTGCGACGGCGGACGGGGCCGCCGGGGTAGCGGTACTCCTCGTCGAGCTCGCCCTGCACCACGGCGAACGAGCCGGACGCGCCGCCGTGGTCGTGGGGTTTCGTCTGCTGGCCTGGCAGCCACGACAGCAACCACAGCTCGACGCCGCCGGTCAGCGCGAGGCGTGCCCACCAGCGCCGGTCCTCGTCGAACCGCAGCAGGCCGCGCAGGCTCCCGGTCAGCTCGGTGGTGACGGTCGCGGTCAGGTCGGTCAGCTCACGCGGCGTCCACAGCAGGCGGTCCGGGTGCAGCAGGTCGCCCAGCAGCGGGTCGGTCAGCCGCGGGTGGATCTCGATGTCCTGGCTGGTGCTGGAAAGGGGCCTGGTCATGGAGAGTGTCCTGGTGTTCGAAAGGATCAACGTACTGCTCCTCGTGAAGGGTGACGCCGGGTGCGGGAGATGGGCACGGCGCGACACGGGAGCAGCCGGGAGAGGGCAGCTCTCTAGACGTGTCGCGTGCCGGTACACCCGCACGAGGCGACGAGGAGCAGATCGATCGTGCGGCGTCGCCAGAAAGAGCCCCCGAGGACGGGGAAGGCGGCGGACACGGTCTCGATCACATCTTCGAGAGTGCCACAACACCGTTACGATTGGCGACCCGTCCCAGCCCATGGGCAGTGCCGGGCAAGACCGCCCGACCAGGCGGTTCGCGGGTGACCGGCGGCCCGTTGCAGGCGCTCGCCCGCGCCCGGACACAATGGGCGCGTGAGTGAGCCGATCCTGCCCAGCGAACTTGACGACCTCGTGGTGAAGATGACCGATGTGGGGGTCCGCCGCGGTGGCAACGACCTCCTCACCGGTCTCGACTGGAACGTCGAACTCGACGAGCGATGGGTGGTGCTCGGCCCCAACGGCGCCGGCAAGACGACGCTGCTGCGCCTCGCGGCCGCCGAGCTGCACCCGACGACCGGCACGGTGGACCTGCTCGGCGACCGGATCGGCCGGGTCAACATCTTCGACCTGCGCCCGCGGATCGGCTTCACCTCCGCCGCGATCGCCCAGCGCGTCCCGGGTGACGAGCTCGTGCGCGACGTCGTCGTCAGCGCCGGGTACGCGGTCGTCGGCCGTTGGCGCGAGGCCTACGACAAGCTCGACACCGAGCGCGCCGACGAGCTGCTGGGCACGATCGGCATGGCGCACCTGGCCGAGCGCACCTTCGGCACGCTGTCCGAGGGCGAGCGCAAGCGCGCGCTGATCGCCCGCTCGCTGATGACCGACCCCGAGATGCTGCTGCTCGACGAACCCGCCGCCGGGCTCGATCTCGGCGGCCGCGAGGACCTGGTCGCCCGCCTGTCCACGCTCGCGCTCGACCCGGAGGCCCCGGCGATGGTGCTGGTGACCCACCACGTCGAGGAGATCCCGCCCGGCTTCACCCACGCGCTGCTGCTGCGCGAAGGCCGCGCCGTCGTGTCCGGGCTGGTGGGCGACGTCGTGACCAGCGAGAACCTGTCGAAGACCTTCGACCAGGATCTCCTGCTCCAACGATCGGGTGATCGCTTCTTCGCCCGTCGGCGGTAGCCTGTCCTACCAGCCGGTAGCCTTTCGGCAAGCTCGATCAGGAGGATGGCGTGGGAGAGTTCGTAAGCCTCGAAGTGGAGGCCGGGGTCGGCACGATCCGCCTCGACCGGCCGCCGGTCAACGCACTGAACAACCAGGTGCAGGCCGAGCTCGCCGAGGCCGCGAGGGAGGCTTCCGAGCGTGACGACGTGCGCGCGGTGATCCTCTACGGCGGCCAGAAGACCTTCGCGGGCGGCGCGGACATCAAGGAGATGGCCGCCAAGTCCTACGTGGAGATGGCCAAGTTCGGCGCCGCGCTGAGCGCGTCCCTGGCTTCGCTGGCCGCGATCCCGAAGCCGACCGTCGCCGCGATCACCGGCTACGCCCTCGGCGGCGGCCTCGAGCTCGCGCTGACCGCGGATCGCCGCATCGCCGGTGACAACGTCAAGGTCGGCCAGCCCGAGATCGGGCTCGGCATCATCCCCGGCGCGGGCGGCACGCAGCGGCTCGCGCGGCTGATCGGCCCGAGCAAGGCCAAGGACCTCATCTACACCGGCCGGTTCGTCAAGGCCGAAGAAGCGCTCGCGCTGGGCATCCTCGACGAGGTCGTGGCGCCGGACGACGTCTACGCGGCGGCCCTCACCTGGGCCTCGCAGTTCGCGAACGGTCCCGCCGTGGCGCTCAAGGCCGCGAAGGCCGCGATCGACGGCGGCCTCGACGTCGACCTGGCGACCGGGCTCAAGCTCGAAACCACCCTGTTCACCGCCCTGTGGGCGACCAAGGACCAGGCCAACGGCATGAAGTCGTTCATCGAGAACGGGCCCGGCAAGGCCACCTTCGAGGGGAAGTGAGCACCTTGACCGAAACGAACGACCCGGCCCCGAACCCGCACGCGTCGGCGGAACAGGTCCAGGCGGCCTGGGCGGACCCGAAGCTCGCGAACGTGCTCTACCACGACTGGGAAGCCGGGACCTACGACGAGAAGTGGTCCATCTCCTACGACGAACGCTGCATCACCTACGCGACGGACGTGTTCAACGCCGTCGCCGGTGACGACGGCCAGCCGTACCCGACGGCCATGGAACTGGGCAGTGGCACCGGGTTCTTCCTGCTGAACCTGATGCAGGGCGGGGTGATCAAGAAGGGCTCGGTCACCGACCTGTCGCCCGGCATGGTCCAGGTCGCGCTGCGCAACGCCGAGAGCCTCGGCCTCGACGTCGACGGCCGCGTCGCCGATGCCGAGCGCATCCCGTACCCGGACAACTCGTTCGACCTGGTCACCGGGCACGCCGTGCTGCACCACATCCCGGACCTCCCGGCGGCGTTCGCCGAGATCCTGCGGGTGCTCAAGCCGGGCGGCCGGTTCGTCTTCGCCGGTGAGCCGACGAAGATCGGCGACACCTACGCCCGCAAGCTCGGGCAGCTGACCTGGTTCCTGACCACCAACGTGACGAAGCTGCCCGCGCTGTCGGGCTGGCGGCGTCCGCAAGAGGAGCTCGACGAGTCCTCGCGCGCGGCGGCCCTGGAGGCCGTGGTCGACATCCACACCTTCGACCCGTCCGAGCTGGAGCAGCTGGCCCGCCGCGCCGGGGCGCAGGACGTCCGCGCGGTCACCGAGGAGTTCGCCGCGGCACTCGCGGGCTGGCCGATCCGCACCTTCGAAGCGGCTGTGCCGCAGGAGAAGCTGACGGTGCGCTGGCGCTGGTTCGCCTACCGGCTGTGGATCCGGCTGTCCGCTTTGGACAAGAAGCTGCTGTCCAAGGTCATCCCGCGTGAGCTGTTCTACAACGTGATGATCACCGGGACGAAGCGTCCGTCCTGAAGCTGGATCAGCCGTGGCCTGGCTACGCGTTCGCGATCTCCAGTCCAAGGTGGAAATAGACAGTGTCCTATGGGTTTTCACTCGATGACGTGGCGTTCCTGCGCTCCGGCGCGGGCAGCGCGGCGCTCGCCGAGTGTGCCGCGCTGCCGCTGACCGCTGCGACCCATATCGCCGACGTCGCCGCGGTGCGTCGGCTCGCCGGGGCCGAGTATGCGGCGGCTGTGCTGGAAACGTTGGTGCTGCGCCGGAAATCGGTGTCCAAACTGGACGACTCCGCCGGTTGGCTGTTCACCGGGGATGCGATGCAGCAGGCGAGCGCGTCGGCTGTCGCGCGGCACCGGGCGTCGCGGCTGGCCGGTCGTGATGTGCACGACGTGACCTGTTCGATCGGGGCCGACCTGGTCGAGATCGCGCGGCGGGCCCGGTGGACGCTCGGGTCCGATGTGGACGAAGTCCGGCTCGCGATGGCCCGGCACAATGCCGCCGAGGCAGGGGTTTCGCCCACGCTGCTGCGGGCAGACGCGCTGGCGCCGGTGAGCCGGGAGACCGTCGTCGTCGCGGATCCGGCGCGGCGTGACTCGGCGGGGCGGCGGGCGTGGAAGCCCGCGGACTTCCTGCCGCCGCTGGACGGGCTCGTCGGCGCCTACCCCGGCCGTCCGCTGTCGATCAAATGCGCGCCAGGGCTGGACTTCGCGATCACGCCGTGGGCCGAGGAGGTCGAGCTCGTCTCGCTGGACGGGCAGGTGCGGGAAGCCTGTCTCTGGCGTGGGTTCGGCGCGAGCGTCTCCCGGCGGGCGACGGTGCTGCGGTCGGACGGTACACAGTGGACGGTGACGGACGCCGAGCCCGACGAGCTTCCGGCGCGGGAGCCGGGGGAGTGGATCGTCGACCCGGACGGCGCGGTGGTGCGGGCCGGGCTGGTGCGTCACTATGGCGCGCGGCACGGGTTGTGGCAGCTCGACGAGCGGATCGCGTACCTCACCGGCGACACCCCGCCGCCCGGCGTGCGGGCGTTCCGGGTGCTGGAGCACGGGCCGTACAGCGAGAAAAGCCTGAAGACCGTCCTCAAACGACACGAGGTCGGGCGGCTGGAGATCCTGGTGCGCGGACTCGACATCGACCCGGACGCGCTGCGCCGCCGCCTGAAGCCGCGGGGCGGGGCCGAAGCGAGCGTCGTGCTGACGCGGATCGGCCGCTCCCCGGTCGCCTTCCTCTGTCGAGCTGAACGCATTCCCAACGCCGGGTGAACAGCTGGGGCTGGAGTCGGCGGCGGCCGTCGCATAGTGTCACGCGACACTGGGTTTTCAAGGTCCGTCGCCGTCACTGGAGGAGTCTCGTGTCCCTAAACAGCCGTATGTCAGGTCTGTTCAAACTCGCCGCCGCGGTCGCGATCGGCGCGACGGTCGCCGGTGGGGCCACCGCCCTCGCCACCCAGGACGGCGCGGCGTCGAAGTCGCGGGAACCGGCCAACATCGGGCAGGTCAAGAACGACGTCAAGGCCTACTACGGCGACTACCTCGACGCCTCCGGCAAGCACCACTACTCCGACACGAGCACCTTCGTGAAGGACTCGCAGAAGCAGGTCGCCGACGCCAAGCGCTACCTGAGCAAGCGGCTCACCGACCAGGTGAAGAACCCGGCGATCGTGCTCGACGTCGACGACACCTCCGAGATCACCTTCGGCTGGGAGGCAGACAACGACTTCGGCTTCGACCCGGTCAAGCAGCAGGCGGCCATCGACAAGGGTGAGTTCCCGGCCAACAAGCCCGTGCTGGAGCTGGCGAACTGGGCCGCGCAGCACGGCGTGAAGGTCTACTTCCTGACCGGCCGCAACGAGCTGCAGGGCCCGCAGTCGCTGAAGAACCTGGCGAACGAGGGCTACCCGGCCCCGGCAGGCGCGTTCTTCAAGCCGAAGACGACCGCGCCCGACTACCTCCCGTGCGGCCTGACCTGCAACACCGTGCAGTACAAGTCCGGCACCCGCGCCCACATCGCCAAGACCGCGACCATCGTGCTCAACCTCGGCGACCAGTTCAGCGACCTCGAAGGCGGCTACGCGGAGCGCCCCGTGAAGCTGCCGAACCCGATGTACTACCTCCCCTGAGGCACGCTTCCGGAAACTGATGTCATGTCGTCCAGTTGGCGCCCAGGGCCGCGTCCCCTTCAGGCTTGCCGTGTGCCCTGATGGGAGCCTTCACGGCGTTTAACGCTGTCATGGTGGCCTTCAGGGGCACGCATGAAACGGTCGTGGCGGTATGAAACGGGCGAATGGGTGGCCTTTCGTCCTTTTCGCGCCCTGGTCCCCGGCTCCCTGGTAGTTGTCCATCGCCATCACGTTGACCATGTCCAGGGTCACCCCGGCCGATTTGAGCACGTTCAGCCCGTTGGCGTCGAGGCCGCTGGGCAGCACCGGCAGCGTCAGCGAGATCTTGAGCCCCGGGTTGTTCTGCTGAACGGTCTTCAGCGCCTGCGAACGGCGGGTGATCGACGCCGGGTCGGCCACCGCCGCGCCCTCGAGGCCGAGGTCGATGTACTTGAGGCCGTACGCCTTGACCACCGCGTCGTACTCGGCGGCCAGTGTGGGCACGGTGCCGCACGCCTGGGCAAGTTCGATCCCGGACGCGCCGCCGAAGGAGACCTTGACGTCCCCGCCCGCGGCCCGGATCTTCGCGATCTCGTCGGCTTGCCAGCCCGTGCGCGGGTCGTACGCGCCGAACCAGCTCGCCTTGCAGCCGTAGGAGGTCGCGAAGCCGAGCGTGAAGCCCTTGAGGTTGCCCTTCGTCGCCATCGACGACAGGCTCGGCGTCGGCCATTCGCCCAGGCTCACATACGATGCGGCGGGCAGCGGGGCGCCCGCGGCGAGTGCGCCGCCCGGACGGCCGTGGCCGTGCCGGGGACCGCGAGCCCCGTGGTCAGCGCCAGCAAACCGGCTAAAACGACCAAAGCGCGCCCGGGGAGAGGGGAGTCGCATAGTGAACCTCCGCTGCCTGGTTTTCATTGGTATAGACCAATTAGGAGTAAGGTGTCAGGGGCCAAACGGCTCTGCGCGATGGTCACGATGCGTGGGATTGGCGCCGGAACTACTCCGATCGGGTGGTGCCGGGTAAGTCAGACCACTCCACAGGTGGATCGGTTCCGAAAGCCTTTTGGCATGCCGGATGACAGCCGGCCGGCGTGCCCTAGATCAGGATGTGCCGGGCGTTCTGTCACCACTACGCCCGGTAGGACCGCCTGGCACATCCTGATGCCTCCGCGTGCCGCCTCCCGGGGCCGATATCCGGTCGCCGTGGCTGGTGCGGCGCGCTACTCTGCGGTCATGAGGTTCCTTCAGCAGGTCACGACGACGCCGGTCATCTTCCGGCGCATCGTCTAGCTACCGCTGACCGAAACGCGAGCCCCGGGAGTCATTCCCCCGGGGCTCGGGCCTTGTCCGCCGGTGGTGACTTCCTCTCGCCGAGAGAGTCGAGGTCCTGTCATGAACGTCGATCACCGCGTGCTCGGCCGTGAGCTGGAGCTGTTCGCCACCTCGCCGCTGGTGGGCGCCGGGCTGCCGCTGTGGCTGCCGGACGGCGCGATCATCCGCGACGAGCTGGAGTCGCTGGCCGCCGAGGAGGCGGCCCGGTCGGGGTGTCACCGCGTGCACACCCCGGTGCTGGCCAAACGGGAGCTGTTCGAGCTTTCCGGGCATTGGGGGAAATTCTCCGCGGACATGTTCCCGGAGATCGAGGTCGGCGGCGAGAGTTTCGTGCTCCGCCCGGCCAACTGCCCGCATCACACCCAGGTCTACGCCGCCCGCGGGCGGAGCTACCGGGACCTGCCGTTCCGGGTGTCGGAACTGGGCTCGATGTTCCGCAGCGAGCTTTCGGGCGTGCTCGGCGGGCTCAGCAGGGTGCGGCAGATCAGCCTCGACGACGCCCATGCGTTCTGCACGCCGGAACAGGTCAGCGCCGAGGTCGTCCTTGCCCTGCAAGCGATCGCGCGGTGCTACGGCGTTCTCGGTGTCGAGGTGCTGTACTACCGGCTCTCGCTTCGCGGGCCGGGCGGGCAGTACCTCGGGCGGCACGAACAGTGGGAGCTCGCGCAGGATCAGTTGCGGGCCGCGCTGGGTTCGCTGGCGCTGGATTACGTCGAAGCCGAGGGGGAGGCCGCGTTCTACGGGCCGAAGATCGACGTCCAGGTGGCCGACGCCCAGGGCCGGGAGGAGACCCTGTCCACCGTGCAGGTCGACTTCAACCAGCCCGAGCGGTTCGGCCTCGAGTACACCGGGGAGGACGGGGCCCGGCACCGGCCGGTGATGATCCACCGTGGCCTGCTGGGCTCGATGGAACGGCTCACCGCGCTGCTCATCGAGCTGTACCAGGGCAGGTTGCCACCGTGGCTCGCGCCGGTCCAGGTGTCGATCCTGCCCGTCGACGAGCAGCGTCACCAGGCTGCCGCCGAAGACCTCCTCGAACGGCTGCTCGGTGCGCGGATCCGGGCGCGGATCGTCGGCGGCGGTTCGCTCGGGCGCCGGATCCGGACCGTGCGCCAGCACCGCGATCCGTACCTCGTGGTCCTCGGTGACGCTGAGGTACGCGACGGGATGGTCAACGTGGACCTCCCCGCGAGCGGCCATCGGGCGCAGATGGGGATCGGCCGGTTCGTCGACCACGTCGTCGCGGACGTCCGCCGTCGGGTGCGAAGTCCGAGCGGCCCGGTCGCCTGAACACGGGCGCGCCGGTGGGTCAGTTGCTGAGCAGCTGGTTGAAGAACGAGCGGTACTGACGCAACGCCAGCCGGAGGTCCTCGGTCGCCGCTTCGCCCTGGCCCCACTGGGCTTCCAGGTCGGTCTTGTGCTCCGCGAACGTCGCGGCCAGCGACTGGATCACCGACGCCACCAGCTCGTCGGCCTCGCGCACCGCGCGCTGCGGGTCGTCGACGAAGGCGATCTGGATGTTCTGCCAGTCGTCACGGAACCGCTCCACGTCGTCGACGGCGAACAGCGGCGCGCCGTCGGAGTCGTCAGCGGGGGCGGAAGACGCCGCCGGAGCCTGCTCGACGGGCTCCCGTTCGACCCGCTCTTCGGTCTCTTCGCTGGCCCGCGCTTCGCCGAATTCGACGTCACGGCGTTCCGATTCGGGCTCGGCGGCGAGCAGGTCCTGCGTGCTCAGGCCGCGGCCACCCTGTTCGTCAGTTCCGTGCTGCATCTGCTTCTCCACCCTTCGAGGTGTTACGGCCGTTGTGCGTCGTCTTCTCGGTCTTGTCGGTGAGCAGGTCCTCGAAAACCGTGCGGTAGTGAACCATCGCGTCACGAAGCTCCTCTGTGGACGCTTGCGTGTGCTCGTGGTCCCGCATCGTGTCGTGTGCCGTGCGGTAGTGCTTCAGCGTCTGGGAATGCTGGACCGACAGGTCCGCCAGCTGCTGGTCGTAACCCTCGGTCGGGTAGCCGCGTTCGGCCATCAGTGCGACCAGCACCCGGTCCGCCTCGGCCACCGAACCGGCGGGGCGGTCCACGAACTGTTCCTGGATCAACGCCCACTGCTGCGTGTACCGTTCCTGCGCGGACGCCGAGAGCGGGTGGATGTCGAGCTCCGCATGACGCTTCTCCCGCGCGGCGAGTTCGCGCTGCGCCGCTCGCGGATTGTCGTTCTCTTCCATGGTCCGGTCGTATTCCGGGCCGAACTTCTGCCGCAGTCGTTTCCGTTGCATTTCCTGGCTTACCAGCCAGATGACGGCGCCGATCACCGCGATGGCGGCGATGACGATGATGATGACCAGCCACGTGGGCATCGCACTCTCCTCCGGACTTTGTCGAGCTACGCCCCCGACCTCTCTGGGTGTTCCCCAGCTCGCCGCGCCGGAAACCCTTGCGGTGAACTAATTCGCTCATTGCCACCAGGTGGCGGTACAGGTACCACCACCTGCCGACGCGGCACAAAGATACGCCGAATGGACGTTTGAATCAGGGAAGTCGTTGCTGCCCAGGGGAAGTCAGCACACGTCACTCGCTAGGCGCGCTTGGGGGCGACCACGACGCAACTGGGCGAGCCGATCGGGTAAGTGGTGACCAGCTCTGGCGCGGACAGGCTGAACGAGACCACCGCGTCGTCGCTCTGCGCGGCGATGTACACACGGTCTCCCGTCAGCGCGAAGTGGCGGGGCCACCGGCCGCTGGGGTGGTCGGCGAGCGGACGGACCGTGTCGCCGTCGAAAGCGAACGCCGTCAGACACTCGGGGCCACGGCTCGAAAGGTAGAGCCGGTCTGCGGTGAGTTCCAGGTGTGCCACCAGGTTCTCGCCGGACGGGCTCGCGGTGGCCGGTGCGCTGCCGACGACGGCGAAGGTCCCCGCGGGCCCTTCGCGCACTGTCAGCAGGGTGCCCGCCAGCTCGCCGACGACGTAGGCCAAGTCCGTGCCGGGGCGGCGGACCAGCTGACGCGGGCCGGTGCCGGGCGGCAGGGCGGACACCGACAGCGCGCTCAGCCGCCCGTCGCCGGAAAGCCGGTAGCTGCGGATCTCGTCGGTGCCCAGATCCACCGCGCTGACCAGGCCGTCCGGCCCGGCCACGGCCATGTGGACGTGCGCGGCCTCCTGCCGGTCCGGATTCGGCCCGCTCCCTTCGTGCCGCACGAGGTCCGTGCGCCCGACGAGCAGGCCACGCTCGTCG
>NZ_JAYMZS010000089.1:0-38680 GCF_035828755.1 Amycolatopsis sp. H20-H5
AGAAGCTGGCCGTCCGCCGCGTCGGGCGGTGCCGATCAGGATGAGTTGCGGACGCTGCGTAAGCGGGTGGCGGAACTGGAGGTGGAGAAGGAGATTCTGCGGAAGGCAGCCGCCTATTTCGCCAAGGAGATGGGTCGTTGACCTGCAGCTACCGGTTCATCTCCGAACACCGCGCCGCGTTTGGCGTCGCACTGCTGTGCCGGGTCTTGGCTGTGCGCCGTCCTGGGTTCTACGAATGGATCGCGGCCGCGCCTGTCAGAGCCGCGCACGCCGCGGCCGAGGAGGAACTAGCCACCGAGATCGCCGAGGTCCACACCGAGCACCGCAAGCGCTACGGCTGCCCGCGGGTCACCATCGAACTCGTGCGCCTTGCTGAGGGTCCGCGTCTCGCCCGCGGAGTCACGCTGCCAGAGATCTTGGGGACCGAGGGTGAACCGTTCCCGGCCGGGGCACGTGTGCAGGGAAAGGCCCTGGACGGTGCCTCGGGATCGGAGTGTTGGCCATGACCGACGACGCTGTGCTGATCGCCGGACGTTACCGGCTGCTGGCCCGCGTCGGCCGGGGCGCGATGGGTGTCGTGTGGCGGGCGCGCGACGAGCTGCTGGACCGGGTCGTCGCGGTCAAGCAACTCGACGCGACCACCGGTGTCGGTGGCCGGCGCGGGATGCGGGAAGCGCGGGTCGCCGCGCGGCTGCGGCATCCGCACGCGATCACCGTCTACGACGTGGTCGAGCAGACGGGCAACCTGTACCTGGTGATGGAGTTCCTGCCGTCGAGTCTGGCGGGCCTGCTGGCCGAACACGGGACGCTGCCCGCCGGTTACGTCGCGAAGGCGGGCGCGCAGGTGGCGTCCGCGCTGGCGACGGCCCAGGCGGCGGGCATCGTCCACCGCGACGTCACGCCGGGAAACGTCCTGATCACCGCGGACGGCACGGCCGTGATCGCCGACTTCGGCATCTCCCGTGCCTCGGGGGAAGCGACGGTGACCAGCCGCGGGTTCATCGCCGGGACGCCCGCCTATCTCGCCCCGGAGGTCGCGGGTGGCGAGGAGGCCGGGTTCCCGTCGGACGTGTTTTCCCTGGGCGCGACGCTCTACACCGCGCTCGAAGGCAGACCGCCGTTCGGCACCAGTGAGAACACCTTGGCGCTGCTGGTGCGGATCGCTTACGAGGAGGTCGATCCGCCCCGGCACGGCGGCCCGCTCGCCGACGTCCTGCTCAGCATGCTCCGGCGCGACGCCGCCGAACGGCCCGCGATGGCCGAGGTCCGCACGGCGCTCGCCGAAGTCGCCCACGGCAGGCCCGTGCCGCCGCCCCGGCCGGTGGCCGTCACCCGCCTGATCCCTCGTCGCCGCAGGCTCCGGCGCTGGCGGGTCGCGGCGGTGACCGCCGTAGCCGCCTGCCTGGCCGGCGCCGCGTTCGCCGGAACCACGGCCGGGGGAGCCGAGACCACCGGTGCGCTCCAGGCCGCCCCGGCGCCGAGCACGACTTCGGTGCCGTCACCCGCTCCCGTTCTCCGAGACCGCGCGGAGTGTGAAGCGCGCTACGAGGTGACCCAGTCCTGGCAGGGCGGTTATCAGGTGCTGGTGACCGTGCGCAATCTCGGGCGGGTGAGCCTCACCGGCTGGGTGGTGCGCTGGACCGAGCCCGCCGGGCACCGGATCAGCAATCTCTGGAACGGCGTGCTCCAGCAGCGCGGCGCCTCGGTCGCGATCACCAACGCGGCGTGGAACGCCGTGGTCGCGCCGGACGCCTCGACCACCTTCGGGTTCATCGGCCTGACCCGCGGCGACAACCCCGCCACCCTGACCCCCACCTGCCAAACCGGCTGACCGTGCACGATCCCCGGGCCCGGGAACTTCAAGTTTCGTTCGCCCTCGGGCTGCTGCCCGCCGCGCCCGAGTCGACGAGCTGGCGGGCCATCGCCCAGGAGGGGGACGTGGCGATCAGGCACACCGCGGCGGGCGCCGACACCGGCCAGTTGCGCGCGGCGGGCGTCGATCTGATCGTGGCCTCGGCGGACCTCGCCGCGAACGAGCCGCGGGAATTCGAGGCGTACCAACGGTTCGGCGCACCGGTGCTGGTCCTGCCGAACGACGACGTCCCCGCGCAGCTCCGCATCGTCGCGGCGGCGTTCGGCCTCGACGCGCGCGCCGCGAACCTCGTCGCCGACCTCGAATGGGCCCTCGACGGGTTTCGGCCCTTCCGACCGGTGGGGTCGATCGCCGCGTTCTCCTGCCACGGCGACGGCGTCCTGCACCTCCCGGCGCACCGATCGCCCTTCGCCAGCCTGCTGCCGTGGGGCTCGGCCTGCCGAGCCCACGGCAGCCGAAACCCCCGGTGCCGTCCGCGCACCTGGACACGGTTTCCGTGGGCCCGGACCGGATCGGCGAGCTGGACGCCGACCTGATCCTTGGCCTCGATTTCGACGGTCACGGCCTGCGGCAAGTCGAAGACGATCCGCGCTTCGCGGTGCTGGACGGCGTCCGGGCGGGCAACTACCGCAGGCTGAGCCTGGCCGCCGCCTACGCGATGACGGTGCCGTCGATCCTGACCCTGCCGTCGGCCTTGAGCGTGCCTGAACGCGGCACTGGCGGACTGACGGGCGAAGGTCCAGTCCGTCTTGCCGCGGCGCCCGGCGGGTCGCCGCTAGCGGGTGGCGACGCGGCGGTAGCGCGCCACGGCGAGCGTCATGAACACGGCGATGAGCCCGAGTGAGCACAGTGCCGAGTAGAGGATCGCGTTCTGGGCGGGCCAGCCGTGCGGCTGCGGCAGGCTCGCCGGTGTCGGGTTGCCGAACAGGTCGCGGGCCGCGTTGGCCAGCGAGGTGATCGGGTTCCACTCCGCGATGGTGGCCAGCGGCTCCGGCATCGCGGCGACCGAGACGAAGCCCGAGGAGATGAACGTGGCCGGGAACAGCCAGATCAGCCCGAGGCTCTGGGCGACCTCGACGCTGCGGGAGACCAGGCCGATGAACGCGCCGACCCACGACATCGCGAAGGCGAACAGCAGGATCAGCAGGTAGCCGAACACGGCGTCGAGCGGGTTGCCGCGGATGCGCCAGCCGATGGCGAGCCCGCACAGGCTGGTCACCAGCAGGCTGATGACGCTGGTCGTCAGGTCGGAAGTGGTGCGCCCGAGCATGACCGCGACGCGGGACATCGGCAGCGAGCGGAACCGGTCGACGACGCCCTTCTGCAGGTCGTTCGCCAGCCCGATGGTGGTGAAGGAGGCGTTGAAGGTGACGGTCTGGGCGAAGATGCCGCCCATGATGAACTCGCGGTAGGTGTCGCCGCCGAGGCTGCCGCCGAACACGTAGCCCAGCAGCAGCACGAACATGATCGGCTGCAGCACACTCGCGAAGATCGAGCCGGGTGTGCGGCGGATGTTGAGCAGGTTCCGCCAGGCCAGCGCGCTGGAGTCCTTGGCGATCCGGGTCATGGTGCTCACGCGCCGACCTCCTGACGATCGAGCACGCCCGAGTGTTCGGGCCAATGGGTGACGGGCGGCAGCACCATCGTCTGCTCGCTGTCCACCGGTTCGGGGGCCCCGGCGGAGCCGCCGGTGAGCGCCAGGAAGACGTCGTCGAGGGTCGCCCGGCGCAGGCCGAGATCGAGCACCCGGACCCGCTCGGCGTTGAGCTTGCCGACGGCGGCGGCGAGCGCGTACTGACCGTCGCGCACCGGCACCTCGATCCGCCGCGCCCGGCGGTCCACCGACGGGGGAGCGGTGCCGACCGTGGACAGGACGCGGTGGGCGGTGGCGAGGTCGCGCTCGTCGGCCGTCACCAGTTCGAGCCGTTCCCCGCCGGTCGAGCTCTTGAGCTCGTCGCTGGTGCCCTCGGCGATCACCCGGCCGTGGTCGATGACCGCGATCCGGTCGGCGAGCTGGTCGGCTTCCTCGAGGTACTGGGTGGTCAGCAGCACGGTGGCGCCGTCGTTGACGAGCTCGCCGACGACGTCCCAGGTGTCGAGGCGGCTCTGCGGGTCGAGCCCGGTGGTCGGCTCGTCGAGCACCACCACGGCCGGGGTGGCGACCAGCGCGCCCGCCAGGTCCAGGCGGCGGCGCATACCGCCGGAGTAGGTGCCGGTGAGCCGGTCGGCGGCGTCGTCGAGGTGGAAGCGCTCCAGCAGCTCGCGGGCGGTCGCCGCGGCCTCTTTCCGGCGCATCCCGTACAACTTCGCGACCAGGTAGAGGTTTTCGAAGCCGGTCAGCTTGTCGTCCACCGCCGCGTACTGCCCGGACAGCCCGATCGAGCGGCGCACGGCGTCGGGGTCGGCCGACACGTCCACGCCCGCGACGAACACCCGGCCGGCGTCCGGGCGCAGCAGGGTCGTGATGATGCGGACGGTCGTCGTCTTCCCGGCGCCGTTGGGTCCGAGCAGCGCGAACACCTGCCCGGCGGCCATCTCCAGGTCGACGCCGTCGAGCGCTTTCTTGCTGCCGAAGGACTTCCGGAGCCCTTCGATGAGGACCGCGGGTTCGCGGTGGCGTCCGGGCATCACTCGACCTCCTGCGCGAGCTGGCTCTGCGGGGTGATGTCGGTCCAGTTCCGTTCGACGAACGCGAGGCAGTCCTCGCGCGCTCCGGGGCCGAACGCGGTGGTCCAGCCGGACGGGACCTCGGCGAAGCCGGGCCACAGTGAGTGCTGGTTCTCGTGGTTGACCAGCACCAGGTACTGCCCGCCGGGGATTTCGAAGGGGTTGGTCGAGTGGTCGCTCATGGGCGGTTTCCCGTTCTTGCTGGTGGCTGACAGGGGGAGACCGGGCGGCCGGGTTCGGCCTGCCGCTCGGTGAGGCGGCGCGCGACGACGGGACCGAGGTGGTCCAGCGCGTCGGGCTGGGTGAGCTGGGCGTGCAGGACGTCGACGCCGTGCTCGTCGACGGGCCCGGCGAAGTGGGGCAGCCAGTCGCCGAGGGTGGGGGACCGCTCGTCGCGGCCTCGCAACGCGGTGAAGAACAGCACTTCCGCGTCGATCCGCCCGGGGGTGAACGAGCGCATCAGGTTCGCCTGGGTGACGAACGCGCTCACCATCGCGCCGAGCGCCTCTTCGCCGAGGCTGCCCAGCGGGCTGTTCGCGTCGCGGTAGACCTGCAGCACCGCGGCGCGGTCCAGCGATCCGCCCGCGGGCACCGCGAAGCCCTGATTGACCAGCAGAGCGCCGAACATGTCCGACTCGCTGGCCGACTCCAGGCCGTCGCCGGGCACCTCGGGATAGGCGTCGAGCAGGGTCA
Organism: Amycolatopsis sp. H20-H5; assembly: GCF_035828755.1. NCBI lineage: Bacteria > Bacillati > Actinomycetota > Actinomycetes > Pseudonocardiales > Pseudonocardiaceae > Amycolatopsis > Amycolatopsis sp. H20-H5. The sequence goes on from NZ_JAYMZS010000089.1 coordinate 5,234, forward strand.
GCAGGCCGATCTCGGCACCGGCCGTTTCGAGCTGGTTCGCGACCTCCTGTGCCAGGTTCCCGCCGAAGGACCAGCCGAGCAGGTAATAGGGCCCCGCGGGCTGGACCGAGCGGATCTTCGCCACGTAGTCGGCGGCGATCTCGGCGATGCTGCCAGGGTCGAAGTCCGGCTCGGTGAGCTTGCGCGACTGCAGCCCGTAGAGCGGCTGGTCCGGCGCGAGGTGCTTCAGCAGCCCCGCGTAAGTCCAGGACAGCCCACTCGCCGGGTGCACGCAGAACAGCGGCGGGCGGGCGCCGGTGGTCCGCAGGGGGAGCAGGACGTCGAGGTCGCCGCTGTCGGACCCGTCCTCGAGACGGGCCGCCAGCCCGGCGACGGTCGGGCTCTCGAACAGCCGCCGGATCGGCAGGTCCACACCGAACGCGCCGCGGATCTCGCTGATCAGCCTGCTCGCCAGCAGGGAATGCCCGCCGAGCTCGAAGAAGCTGTCGTCGATGCCGACCCGGTCCAGCCCGAGCGTGTCCGCGAACAGCTTGCACAGCACGTCTTCGCGCGGCGAGCGTGGCCCGCGGCCGGACACCGCCGTGGTGCCGTCCGGGTCGGGCAGCGCCCGCCGGTCGAGCTTGCCGTTGGGGGTCAGCGGCAAGCTGTCCAGCACCACGAACGCGGCCGGGACCATATAATCGGGCAGCGAGCCCGCCAGCGCGGCCCGCAGCGCGTCGGCCGACGGCGGTTCCGGGGTCGCCGGGACCACGTAGGCCAGCAGGCGCTGGTCCCGCACGACCACCGCGGCCTCGGCCACCGACGAGTCGGCTTCCAGCGCCGAGGCGACCTCGCCGGGCTCGACCCGGAAGCCGCGCAGCTTCACCTGGTCGTCGGCGCGGCCGACGAACTCCAGCGTGGCGTCGCGGCGCCAGCGGGCCAGGTCGCCGGTGCGGTACATGCGGGTGCCGTCGCCGTCGAACGGGTCGGCGACGAACCGCTCGGCGGTCAACTGCGTCCGGTTCAGGTAACCGCGGGCGACCCCGGCCCCGGACAGGTAGAGCTCGCCCGCCACCCCGGCGGGCACCGGGCGCAGCCGGGAGTCGAGGACGTAGGCGCGGGTGTTGTGGACGGGCCGTCCGATGCCAGGGCGGGGGCCGTCCGCCAGGCCTGCCACGACGGAGTCCACAGTGGACTCTGTCGGGCCGTAGAAGTTGTACGCGGTCAAGCCTTCCAGTGCGCGCAGCTCGGTCCACAGGCCGTCGTCGACCTGCTCGCCGCCCAGCGCCAGCACGCTGGGGCGGTGCCCTTCGCCGTCCAGCAGGCCCGCCGACATCAGCTGCCGCAGGTACGAGGGCGTGGTCTCGATCGCGTCCACGCCCCGCTCCCGCAGGTACCCGGCGAGCGCGCCGGCGTCACGCCGGGTGTCGTCGTCGACGATGTGCAGCTCGTGCCCGTCGATCATCCACAGGATCGGGTCCCACGACGCGTCGAACGCCACCGCGGCGGTCAGCGCGACGCGCAGCCTGCGCCCGCCGAGGCGGGCCGAAGCGGGTTCGAACACCTCTTCGTGGTGGTGGCGCAACAGGTTCGCCAGCGACCGGTGCTCGATGACGACGCCCTTCGGCCGTCCCGTCGAGCCCGAGGTGTAGATGACGTAGGCGGGGTGCTGCCCCGACAGCGGCCGCCGCCGCTCGGCGTCGGTCAGGTCCTCGGCGGCCTCGGCGGACAGGTCGGCCCGGTCGAGGTCGAGCACCGCCGCCGCGCCCGGCAGGTCCAGCCCGGTGGCGGACTCGGTGAGCACCAGCGCGGGCCCGGCGTCGGCGAGCATGTGGCGCAGTCGCTCGGCCGGGTAGGACAGGTCGATCGGCAGGTACGTCGCGCCGGACTTGAGGACCGCCAGCAGCGCGACCATGGTCCGGACCGACCGGTTGAGCGCGACGGCGACCGTGTCGCCCGTCCCGATCCCGCGGCCGCGCAGCAGCCTGGCGAGCCGGTTGGCCTCGGCGTTGAGCTCGGCGGCGGTGAGCTGGGCGCCACCCGCGACCACCGCGAGGTCGGTGTTGTCCAATGCCCGCCGCTCGAAGGCCTCGACGACGGTGCCGGGCGGCAGTGCCCGTGCGGTGTCGTTCCAGCCCTGCAGCACGGCCTCGATCTCGCCGGTGGACAGCAGTTCGAGCTCGCCGATCGGGCGGGCGGGCTCGTCAAGGGCGGAGTCGAGCAGCCGCGCCAGCCAGCCGGTGAACCGCTCCACGGTCTCCCGCTCGAACAGCTCGGAGCTGTATTCCAGCGTCCCGGTGAGCCCGGCGGGGGAGCCGTCGAGGTGACGGTGTTCGGCCAGCGAAAGCGACAGGTCGAACTTCGCCGCCGCGACCTCGCCGAAGTCCGCCACGGTCACCGCGAGCCCCGGCAGGCCGAGTTCCACGGTCGGGGTGTTCTGCAGCGTCAGCATCACCTGGAACAGCGGGTGGCGGCTGAGCGTGCGGACCGGCGCGATCTGCTCGACGACCCGCTCGAACGGGACGTCCTGGTGGTCGAAGGCGGCCAGGTCGGCCGCGCGCACCCGGCCGAGCAGCTGCTCGAACCCGGGGTCGCCCGAGAGATCGGCACGCAGCACCAGCGTGTTGACGAAGAACCCGACCAGCTCGTCGAGGGCTTCGTCGGTCCGGCCCGCCACCGGGGTCCCGATGGCGATGTCCGTGCCGCCGCCGAGTCGCGAGAGCAGCGCGGCGAGCCCGGCGTGCAGCGCCATGAACAGACTGACGCCGTGCTCGGCGGCGAAGGCCGCGAGCCGGGCGTGCAGCCGCTCGGGCAGGTCCACCCGGATCGTCGCGCCGGGGTGGCTCGACTCGGCGGGGCGCGGGTGGTCGAACGGCAGCGCGAGTTCCTCGGGCAGCCCGGACAGTGCCGCCGACCAGAAGTCGAGCTGTTGCCGCAGCGGGCTGGTCACGTCGTCCTCGCTGCCGAGGACTTCGTGCTGCCACAGGCTGTAGTCCGCGTACTGCACGGGCAGCGGGGCCAGGCACGGCTCGGTCTCGCCCAGCCGCGCGGAGTAGGCCGCGGCGAGGTCCCTGGCGAGCGGCGCGGTCGACCAGCCGTCGCTGGCGATGTGGTGCGCCACCAGCAACAGGACGTGCTCGTGCTCGCCGAGGGAGAACAGGCTCGCCCGCAGCGGCAGCTCGTGGTCGAGTTCGAACGGCTGGGCCGCCAGTGCCGAGAGGTCCCCGGCGAGCCGTTCGCGGTCGGTGAGCGTGACCGGCAGGCCGATCTCCGCCTCGCCGACGGGCAGCACCCGCTGGTACGGAACGCCGCCGGAGACGGGGAACACCGTGCGCAGGCTTTCGTGCCGGGCGAGCACGTCGAGCAACGCCTGGTGCAGCGCGGCGCGGTCGAGCTCGCCGTGCAGCTCCAGAGCCATCGGGATGTGGTACCCCGTGCCGCTGCCCTCGAAGCCGTTGAGGAACCACATACGGCGCTGGGCGTAGGACAGCGGAATGCGTTCGGGCCGCTCGCGCGGCTTCAGCGGGGCACGCACCTCGCGGACCTCCGACCAGCGTGCCGCCAGCGCCTCGGGGGTCGGCGCCTCGAACACCGTGCGGATCGCGACGTCGGCGCCCAGCCGGGCGCGGATGCGGCTGACCAGCCGGGTGACCAGCAGCGAATGCCCACCCAGCGCGAAGAAGTCCTCGTCGACGCCGACCTCGGGCACACCCAGCGTCTCGGCGAACAGCTCGCACAGCCGGGCTTCGGTGGTCGTGCGCGGACGTCGGGCCCGGCCGCTCGCCGCGACCTCGGGGGAGGGCAGGCGGGCCTTGTCCAGCTTGCCGTTCGGGGTCAGCGGCAGCTCCGGCAGCGTCATGATCACCTGCGGCACCATGTAGTCCGGCAGCTCCCGTGCCGCGAACGTCCGCAGCTCACGGGATTCGAGCGGCCGCCCGGCGACGACGTAGCCGACGAGCCGGTCGGCGCCCTGGGGTCCACTGTGGACGAGTACGGCCGCCGAGGACACCGCTTCGTGCTTGCCCAGCACGGCTTCGATCTCGCCCAGCTCGACGCGGAACCCGCGGATCTTCACCTGGTCGTCGACGCGGCCCGCGAACTCCAGCGCGCCGGAGCGGGTCCAGCGCACGAGGTCGCCGGTGCGGTACATCCGGGCGCCGCCGCCGGTGAACGGGTTGGCCACGAACCGCTCCGCGGTCAGCGCGGACCGGCCACGGTAGCCCCTGGCCAGCCCGGCACCGGCCAGGTACAGCTCGCCGAGCACGCCACCGGGCACCGGCTGGAGCCCGGCGTCGAGCACGTGGGTCTCGACGTTGTCCACGCCCGTGCCGATCACCGGCGTCGCGCCGGAGATCCTGGCCACCACCGAGTCCACTGTGGACTCGGTGGGGCCGTAGAAGTTGAACGCCAGCAGGCCGGGCGTCGAGGCGAGCTCACGCCACAACGGCGGGTCCACCGCTTCGCCGCCGAGGGCGAGCACGGCCGGGCGGTGCCGCTCGTCGGTGAGCAGCCCGAGCGTCAGCAGCTGGCGGACGTACGACGGGGTCGTCTCCATCGCGTCGATCCCGTGGCCGCGCACGTAGGCCAGCAGTGCCTCCGGGTCGCGGCGGGTGTCGTCGTCGAGCAGGTGCAGCTCGTGCCCGTCGACCCTCCACAGGATCGGGTCCCAGGAAGCGTCGAACGACACGCCCGCGGTGTGGGCGACGCGGAGCACGCTGCGGCCCGTGGTCGCCACGGCGGGCCCGTAGACCTGGGTCCGGTGGCTGTGCAGCAGGTTGACCAGCGCCCGGTGCTCCACCGAGACGCCCTTGGGGCGGCCGGTCGAACCCGAGGTGTAGAGCAGGTAAGCGGCGTCGCCCGGCTCTGGACGGGCGTTTCCGGGCAGCGCGGGAGGCACTGCGTCGAGCAGTCCCGGGTCGTCAAGCAGCACCGAGGGCAGCGCCGAGCTGAGCCGCCCGGCGATGTCGGCCGTGGTGACCAGCAGGGCGGGCCTGGCGTCGTCGAGCAGGTAGTGGATGCGGTCGGCCGGGTACTCGATGTCGACCGGCAGGTAGACCGCGCCCAGCTTGAGGATCGCCAGCAACGCCACGACGGTGTCCGCCGAACGGGGCAGCGCCACCGCGACCGGCTCCTGACGGCCGACACCCCGCGCGGCCAAGAGCCTGGCCATCCGGTCGGCCCGCTCGTCCAGCTCGGCGAAACTCAGCGAACGGCCCGCCGCGACCACGGCAGTCCGGTGTGGACTGTGCGACGCCTGGCGCTCGAACAGCGCGGGCAGGGTCACCTCGGGCACGGGCCGCTGCGCGCCGTTCCACTCGTGCACCAGCTGCTGTCGGCGCTGGGGAGTCAGCACCCCGGCGAGCCGCAACGGGGTCGCGGGCCGCTCGAGCGCGGTCGTCAGCAGCCGGACGAGGCCTTCGACGATCCACTCGGCGGTGTCGCGGTCGAACAGGCTCCGGCTGTATTCCAGTTCGCCGGTGATCCCGGCTGGCTTGCCGCGGGCGTCGTGGCGCTCGGTGAGGGTGAGCGACAGATCGAACTTGGCGGTGCCGGTGATCGCGGCGGGGTCCACCTCGATCCGCAGGCCACCCAGCTCGACCACCGGCTCGGGGTTGTTCTGCAGCGTCAGCATGACCTGGAACAGCGGGTTGCGGCCGGGGACGCGGTCGGGGGCGAGCTCCTCGACGATCCGGTCGAACGGCACGTCCTGGTGCTCGAAGGCGGCGAGATCGCCGTCGCGCACCCGGGCGAGCAGGTCGTGGAAGCTCGGGTCGCCGGACAGGTCGGACCGCAGCACCAGCGTTGTGACGAAGAAGCCGACCAGCTCGTCGAGCGCCGGGTCGGTGCGGCCGGCGACCGGGGTGCCGATCGAGATGTCCGTGCCCGCGCCGAGCTTGGACAGCAGCGCGGCGAGCCCGGCGTGCAAGGCCATGAACACGCTGGCGCCGCTCGCGGCGGCGACCCGCGCGAGGGTGGTGTGCAGCGCGGCGGGCAGCTCGACGGACACGGTGCCGCCCGCGCCGTCGGGCTCCACCGGACGCGGCCGGTCGGCGGGCAGGGTGAGCTCGGCGGGCGCACCGTCCAAAAGGGACTTCCAGTAGCCGAGCTGCGCCGACAGCCGGCTGGCCGGGTCGTTTTCCGAGCCCAGCAGTTCGCGCTGCCAGAGCGCGTAGTCGGCGTACTGCACGGTCAACTCGGGCAGCGCGGCGGAATCGTCGCGCAGCCGGGCCTCGTAGCTGACCGCGAGATCCCTGGCGAGCGGCCCGAAGGACCAGCCGTCCCCGGCGATGTGGTGGATCGCGAGCAGCAGCACGTGCTCGGTCCGCCCGGTCCGCAGCAGGCAGGCCCGCAGCGGCGCGTCGATCGTCAGGTCGAAACCGCGCGAAGCCTCGGCGGCGAGCCGGTCGGCCAGCTCGCCCGGCGCGACGTCGATCAGGTCCAGCCCGGCGCCGGTCGCCTCGGTGGGCAGGATCCGCTGGTAGGGCTCGCCGTCGGACTCGGCGAAGATCGTGCGCAGGCTTTCGTGGCGGGTGACCACATCGGTCAGCGCCTGCCGGAGCGCCGGGACGTCGACCTCGCCGGTGAGCCGCAGCACGACCGGCATCGTGTAGTCGGCGGAGTCCGGGTTGAGCCGGTTGAGGAACCACAGGCGTTGCTGGGCGAACGAGAGCGGGACCCGCTCCGGGCGCCAGCGCGGCGCGAGCACCGGGCGGTTGTCGGCGGCGGCCGCGCCGAGCCGTTCGGCGAGCAGCGCCGGGGTCGGCGCCTCGAACAGCGTGCGGATGGCGATGTCGGCGGCCAGCTCGGCGCGGATCCGGCTGACGATCCGGGTGGCGAGGAGCGAATGCCCGCCGAGTTCGAAGAAGTCGTCGTCCACGCCCACTTCGGCGAGGTCGAGCGTCTCGGCGAAGAGCACGCACAGGGCGCGCTCCGCGTCGGTGGCCGGGGGACGCGAGTGCGTCGCCGCGGCCGCTCCCGGCACGGGCAGCCGTGCCTTGTCGAGCTTGCCGTTGGGGGTCAGCGGGATCTCGGCCCAGGCGGTCACGTGCTGCGGGACGAGGTACTCCGGCAGTTCCAACGCCAGCCGTCGGCGCAGGTCCGCGGTGTCGGCAGTGGTCACCGCGTAGGCGGCCAGCCGCTGCTGGTCACCGGAACCGTGCACCACGACAGCGGCCTGTTCGACGTCCTCGAACGCGGTCAGCGCGGCCTCGATCTCGCCGAGCTCGATGCGGAACCCGCGGATCTTCACCTGCTCGTCCGCGCGGCCGACGAACTCCAGCGCGCCCTCGCCGGTCCAGCGCACGAGGTCGCCGGTGCGGTAGAGGCGGCTGCCGGGCCCGTCGAACGGGTTGGCGACGAAGCGTTGTGCGGTCAGGCCGGGCCGGTCGTGGTAGCCCCTGGCCAGTCCCGCGCCCGCCAGGTACAGCTCACCCGTCGCGCCGACGGCGACGGGCCGCAGGGCGGCGTCCAGCACGTAGGCGCGGACGTTGCCGACCGGCTTGCCGATCGTCGGCTCCGGGTAGGAGGACATCGCGGCGACCACGGAGTCCACTGTGGACTCCGTTGGGCCGTAGAGGTTCAGCGCCAGCAGGCGCGGCGCCGACGTGAGCTGTGCCCACAGCCGCGCGTCGACGGCTTCGCCGCCCAGCGCCCAGACCGCGGGGTGGCCGCTGGGCTGGTCGAGCACCCCGGCGGCCAGCAGCTGACGGACGTAGGACGGCGTTGTCTCGATGGAGTCGATCCGCTCGTCGCCCAGGTAGCGTGCGCACCGCTCGGGATCGCGGCGGACGTCGTCGGGCACCATGCGCAGCTCGTGGCCGTCGAGCATCCACAGGATCGGGTCCCACGAGGCGTCGAACGCCACCCCGGACAGGTGGGCGACGCGCAGCACGTCCTTGCCCGCCGCGTGGCGACCGGCGGCGAACACCGTCCGGCGGTGACCGGCGAACAGGTTCGTCAGCGAGCGGTGTTCGACCACGACGCCCTTGGGGCGCCCGGTCGAACCCGAGGTGTAGATCAGGTAGGCCGCGTCGGCCGGGCCGGGGCCAGTGCGCTCGGCGCCGATCGGCTCCGCGACGAGCGCGGGGTCGTCGAGCAGCAGCCGCGCCGCGCTCGTGGGCAGGTTCGCCTGGGTGGCCGTGTCGGTGAGCACGACGCCGGGCCGCGCGTCTTCGAGCAGGTAGGCGAGCCGCTCGGCGGGATAGGTCGTGTCGAGCGGCAGGTAGGCCGCGCCGGTGCGGCTGACCGCCAGCAGCGCGGCGACGAGCTCCGTCGACCGGGGGAGCGCCACGGCGACGACCTGACCGGCGCCGAGACCGCGCTCGGCCAGCACGGCGGCCAGGCGGTTCACCCGGTCGGCGAGCTCGGCGAAGGTCAGGCTGGTGTCGCCGTCCGACACCGCGACGGCGGACGGCGTCTTGGCGGCCTGCGCGGCGAAGAGCTCAGGCAGCGTCGCGGGCTCGGTGGCCATCGCGGTGTCGTTCCACTCGCGCAGCACCCGCTCGCGCTCGGCGGCGGCCAGCAGCTCGATCGAGCCGATCGCCACGTCCGGGGTGGCCGTCGCGGCCCGCAGGAGGCGCAGGAAGCGGCCGTGGTGGCCGGTCACCTCACCGGCGGTGTAGCGCGCGGGGTTGGCGTTGAAGTCGACCCGGATGCCGTTCTCGGCGGAGATGCCCTGCACGACGATGGACAGGTCGTCGACCGGGCCGACGGACAGGTTGTGCATCGACGCGTCGTGCGAGCCGAACTCCATGCGCGGGTCGAACGGGAGGATGTTGATCGTCGGGCCGTGCAGCCGGTGATCGCGGGGAAGGGCCAGGTCGCGGCGCAGGTCCTCGCTGCGGTAGCGCTGGTGTTTGAGCGCGGCGCGAACCTCTCGTGAGGTCTGCCCGACGAGCTCGGCCATCGTGGTGGCGGGCGTCACGCGCAGCCGCAGCGGGACGATGTTGGACACCATGGCGGGGGTGCCGCGCAGCAGTGGACTGCGGCGCGTGGTGACCGGCATGCCCAGCACGACGTCCTGTTCACCGGTCGCCCGGTGCAGGTACGCGGCCGCGGCGGCGATCACCAGCGGCGACCAGTCGGTGCCCAGCGTGCGCGCGGTCGTGCGCAGGTCCTGTGCCTCGTCCGGGCCGAGCTGCCCGGTCTGCTGGTGGAACGTGCCGGACAGGGCGGCGGCGGACCCGGTGAGCAGGGTGGCGGCGGGCCGGTCGGCGAACCGGTCGCGCCAGTACTGCCCGTCGGTGCCGAACCGGTCCGACTCCCGGTACGCGACGTCGTCGGCCACGAGCTCCCGCAGCGAGCCGAACCCGCTCTGGCCGCCGTCCACCCCGGCCTGCAGTGCCCGGTAGAGGTCGGCCACGCGGCGGATCATGAGTGCCGCGCCGTAGCCGTCGACCAGCAGGTGGTGCACGCGCTGGTAGAGGAAGAAACGCGCGGGGGCGAGCTGGAGCAGGACGGCCGTGTACAGCGGCCCGGACAGCGGATCCATCGGGACGGCCAGCTCGTCGCGCATCCAGGTGCGGGCGGCGGCCGCGGGATCGGGCTCGCCGCGCAGGTCGACCTGGGGCAGCGACCAGTCGCCGGGGGCGCCGATCACCTGGGCGGGGCGCTCGTCGACGACGACGAACCTGGTGCGCAGGGCGTCGGTCTCGGTCACCACCTGGCGGGTGGCCCGCTCCAGGGAGCCGGCCGCCACCTCGCCGTGAATGTCGAGGTACTGGGCAATGGTGAACAGGGAATTGCCGGGAGCCAGGGCTTGCGCGAACCAGATCCCCTGTTGCGCGATGGACAACGGAAAGCTCTTCCCATGACCAAGAACCACAATTCCCCCACTTTCCACATGCGTGGCGAACTTCCGCCCGGCGACACGAGTGGTTCGGTGGTTGCCGACAGCTGGACTGGTCCGGGTGACATGACACACCTTCGGGTGACACAAGATCGAGTTCCCCGTAGCGATGATCTACTCGCAGGTAGCTATTCGGGTGAAAGTTCGTTGCTGTCATGACAAAAGGCCGCGGCGGAAGCCCCTGTGAGGGGGTCCGTCGCGGCCTCAGCCCGTCATCCGGGCGTGGTGCTCAGAAGATGCTGATGTTCCCGATCGAAATGACCAGGCTGATGATCGACTGCATGAAATTCATTTGAACTCCTACGGTGGGGCGGTCCGGATTACGCCCTTGCTTCGGCAGGCACGCGTAACCAGGTGGGACCTTGTGTGGCACATCACGGTTTTATTTCCGGCGGGTGAGCACCGACACCGCGCCGCGAACGGCGGTGAGCCCGGCGATCATCGCGGCGACGGTGACCCAGGACGCGACGTTGAGCTGCGCGACGCCGGACAGGCCGTGGCCGAGATTGCAGCCACCGGCGATCCAGCCGCCCGCGCCCAGCAGGAAGCCGCCCGCGGCGAGCTGGAGGTAGCGCAGGGGACGTTCACCGCGGCGCTCGAACCCGCCCGCGGTGCGAGCCGCCACGGCCGCGCCCGCGACGATGCCGAGCAGGAAGGCGATGAGCCACCAGTTCGGCAGTCCGGCGGCGACACTCGCCACGGCGCCGACCGAGCTCGGCCCGAACGACGAGCCGCCGACGCCCGCCAGCACCCAGCCCGCGACGGTGACCAGGCCCAGCGCGACCCCGACCACAGGCCAATCCCACTGCCAGCGGTGTTCGGGGCGCTCGCCGGTGCGCCGGAGCCAGAGCGCTGCGACGGTCAGCGCGAGGAAAACGAGCGCGAACACGAGCTGGGGGATGCCCAGCAGCCCCGGGAACGTCGCACCGGGCCCGGGTGCGAGCACGGTCGGCCCCGGGAGCACGAGATCGCGGACGGCGAGTTCGCCCGCCGCCCAGCCGATCAGGCCGGCGACGCAGCCGAGCATCCCGGCGCCGAGTTTGAAGAACAGGCCGGACACGCAGCTGCGGGCGACCGCCATGCCCGCGCCGATCACGAGGCCGCCCGCGATGTTGGCGACCGGCGTGAACGGCAGGCCGCGGTTGAGGCCGTCACCCAATGGGGTGAGGAACACCAACGCCAGGCCCACGGCGGCGATCGCGACACCGAGCAGCCAGCCTCGGGCCAGCACGAGCCGGTGCCGGGTCAGCCCGCTGAACATGGCGTGGAAACACAGCTGGGAGCGCTGCAGCACGTATCCCATGCCGACACCCGCCGCGGCTCCCGCCGTCAGCGCGATCGTGGTCACCAGCCCGCCCCGTCCTGGAACAGCCCGCGACGCGATTCGTCGTGGGCAGCAGAGATTCGACGCCGGGGGCCGCCCGGATTGGTCGCCGGTGCGCTCCCCGGGGCATGATGGGCGGGAGATGAGTACACCGCCCGAATCCCCGAACCCCCGTCCCGCCTTCGTGGTGCCGGACTGGGTCTGGCTGGACCCGCTCGACGTGCGGGAGCGGATGCTGGCGCTGACCTACCGCGTCGCCAGGCGGATGGGCCGGTCCCGCCACGCGAGCGCGCGCCTGTGCCGCCGGGTGTTCTCCCCGCCCGCCACGATGGACGTCTGGGACGTCTCAGACCCGGCCGTCGACGGCCCGCTGGCTCCCCGGTTCGGCCGCAGGCTGCGCGCCAGGCTCGTCACGGAGGTGCGCGCCCAGTGGGGCAGGCGGCACAGGGACGGGCTGGAGGGCGCGTTGCGGGAAGCGGTGCTGCTCGACGAGCTGGCGCTGCTGCCGCCACGGCAGCGGTTCGCCCTGTGGGCCACGACCTTGCAGGGCCGGTCGGTGGCGGAAATCGCCGCGCACACCGGGTGGACGCCCGCGCAGATCGCCCGGCTGGTGCGCTCCGCGCTGACGACCCTCACCATCCGCACCCGGTACTGAGTCTGAGAAGGCGTCCGGACACTGATGTCATGTCGTCCAGTTTGGCGCCTGGGGCCGCGTCCCTTCAGTCGCCACCCCAGGCTTGCCGTGTGCCCTGATGGGAGCCTTCACGGCGTTTAACGCCGTCATGGTGGCCTTCAGGGGCACGCATGAAACGCGTTCTGAGATTCGGGCTTGACCTGAGGGATGTTATCGCTAACACTACCTCTACTCGTCACTCGGAAGGGTGACGCTAACGAGGCTGGAGGTGGCGGCGGTGGCCGGATCCGGAGCGGACGATCCCGGCAAGGTGGCGGGCAGGCAGGCCAGCTTGACCGACGTCGCGAGCCTCGCCGGTGTTTCGCACATGACCGTCTCCCGGGTGGTCAACGGCACCGGCCCGGTGCGCCCGGAGACCCGCGCCCGGGTGCTCACGGCCGTCGAGCAGCTGGACTACCGGCCGAACTCCGCGGCCCGCGCGCTGGTGACCGGCCGTTCCGGCACGCTCGGGGTGGTGGCGCTGGAGTCCAATCTGTACGGCCCGGCCAGCACGCTCTACGGCATCGAGAACGCGGCGCGCGAGGCGGGTTACGCCATCACGATCTCCAGCGTCAGCAGGCCACAGCGATCGTCCATTTCGGACGCCATCGAGTATCTGCGGCGCCAGGCCGTGGAGGGCATCGTGGTGATCGCCCCGCACGTGACGGCGGGCATCGCGCTGGAATACGCGCCGCGGGACGTGCCGCTCGTCGCGGTCGGCGGCGGGGAGACGGCCGCGGTGCCGGTGATCTCCGTTGACCAGTACGACGGCGCGCGCCGGGTCACCGAGCACCTGCTCGCCCTCGGCCACCGGACGGTCTGGCACGTGGCGGGCCCCGGTGACTGGCTCGAGGCCCGCGATCGCGAACGCGGCTGGCGGGAGACGCTGGACCGCCGCGGCGCCGACGTCCCGCGAGTCCTGCGCGGGGACTGGAGTTCGCGCTCGGGCTACGAGGCGGGGCAGGCGCTCATCAAGGAGAAAGGCGTCGGCGCGGTGTTCGCCGCGAACGACCAGATGGCCCTCGGGCTGCTCCGGGCGTTCGCCGAGGCGGGGGTCGCGGTGCCGCAGGATGTGCGGGTCGCGGGTTTCGACGACGTGCCGGAGGCGGCGTACTACTCACCGCCGCTGACCACGGTGCGCCAGGACTTCATCGAGGTCGGCAGGCGCACGTTCGGCCTGCTGGCCGAGCACATGGACGGCGGCGAGCAGCAGCGGGCGCGCCACCTGGTGACCCCGGAACTCATCGTGCGGGAGAGCACCGGCCCGCGCTAGACCACAGTGGACGGTCCCCGTAAGCGTTCACCCAGTGCAATGTTAACGCTAACACTCACAGGAGAGTCATGCGTCGCGAACGTTCTCCGGCAGGCTCGTCAACCCGGCCACGCCGCCGCTGCTGCCCGCCGCCGTCCGCGGCACGCCCCGGTTCCCCCGTCCAGAGCCCTGAGAACGGAGCAGAGTGTCAGCGATAACAGAACCACTCGTGGTCGGTGTCGACTTCGGGACGCTGTCGGGGCGCGCGGTCGTCGTCCGGGTGGCCGACGGCGCCGAGCTGGGCAGCGCGACGCACCGGTACCGCCACGGCGTGCTCGACCGGGCCCTGCCGGAACCTGCCCGGCCAGACGGGCGGGTGCTGCCACCGGACTGGGCGCTGCAGGTGCCCGCGGACTACGTCGACGTGCTGCGCCACGCCGTGCCCGCGGCGCTGGAGTCGGCCGGGGCCGATCCGGCGGACGTCGTCGGCGTCGGCACGGACTTCACCGCCTGCACGATGGTGCCGACGACCGCGGACGGCACCCCGCTGTGCGAGCTGCCCGAGTTCGCCGCGAACCCGCACGCCTACGTGAAGCTGTGGCGCCACCACGCCGCGCAGCCCCAGGCGGACCGGATCACCGCGCTCGCCGCCGAACGCCAGGAGAAGTGGCTTCCGCGCTACGGCGGCCTCATCTCGTCGGAATGGGAGTTCGCGAAGGCGCTGGAGGTCCTCGAAGAGGCGCCCGAGGTCTACGCCGCGATGCGGCACTGGGTCGAACTGGCGGACTGGATCGTCTGGCAGCTGACCGGCACGTACGTCCGCAACGCGTGCACCGCGGGCTACAAGGGCATCCACCAGGACGGCGGCTATCCGAGCGCCGGCTTCCTGCGCGAGCTGAATCCCGGTTTCGGTGGTTTCGTCAGCGAAAAGCTGGAGCATCCGCTGGGACAGCTCGGATCCCGGGCGGGCGGGCTCACCGCCGAGGCCGCTCGCTGGACCGGCCTCACCGAGGGCATCGCGGTCGCGGTCGGCAACGTCGACGCCCACGTGACCGCGCCCGCCGCACGGGCCGCCGGGCCAGGGCAGCTGGTCGCGATCATGGGCACGTCGACCTGTCACGTGCTCAACGGGACCGAGCTGCGGGAGGTCCCCGGCATGTGCGGGGTCGTTGACGGCGGGATCGTCGCGGGCCTGTGGGGCTACGAGGCCGGGCAGAGCGGGGTCGGCGACATCTTCGGCTGGTTCGTCGAGCACGGGGTCCCGCCGGAGTACCACGACCGTGCGCGGGAACTCGGGCTGTCCGTGCACGATCTGCTGTCGGAGCTCGCGTCGCGACAGGAGATCGGGGAGCACGGGCTCGTCGCGCTGGACTGGCACAGCGGCAACCGTTCGGTGCTGGTCGACCACGAGCTGTCCGGGCTGATCGTCGGCCAGACCCTGGCCACCCGCGCCGAGGACACCTACCGCGCGCTGCTGGAGGCGACCGCTTTCGGCACCCGCACGATCGTCGAGACCTTCGTGGCCGCGGGCGTGCCGGTGACCGAGTTCGTCGCGGCGGGCGGGCTGATCCGGAATCCGCTGCTGATGCGGATCTACGCCGACGTGCTGAACCTGCCGCTCTCGGTGAGCGGCTCGGCGCAGGGACCCGCGCTCGGCTCGGCCATCCACGCCGCGGTCGCGGCCGGGTGCCACCGGAGTGTCGGGGCCGCGTCGGCCGCGATGGGCTCGGTGCGGCGCGGGGTTTACCAGCCGATCCCGCGCAACGTCGAGGCCTACGACCGGTTGTACGCCGAGTACACGGCACTGCACGACTACTTCGGCCGCGGCGCCAACGAGGTCATGCACCGGCTGAAGGATCTTCGCCGGTCCGTCCGGAAAGGACAGAGCTAGATGTCCGTCACCGCTGGAATCCTCGGCACCGTCGCCGCACTGCGGGCGACGGTGGCCGAGCTGCACGGGGAACTGACCCGCAACGACCTGGTCAGCTGGACCGCGGGCAACGTGTCCGCGCGGGTGCCGGGCGAGGATCTGATGGTCATCAAACCGTCGGGCGTGTCCTACGACGCGCTGTCGGCCGAGACGATGGTCGTCACCGATCTCCACGGCGTCCTCGTCGAGGGTGAGCTCGCGCCCTCGTCCGACACGGCCGCGCACGCCTATGTCTACCGGCACCTGGCCCACGTGGGCGGGATCGTCCACACGCACTCCACCTACGCGACCGCCTGGGCCGCGCGCGGCGAGCCGATCCCCTGCGTGCTCACGATGATCGCGGACGAGTTCGGCGGGGAGATCCCGGTCGGCCCGTTCGCGCTGATCGGCGACGACTCCATCGGCCGCGGGATCGTCGAAACCCTGCGCGCCTGCCGTTCGTCCGCCGTGCTCATGCGGGGGCACGGGCCGTTCACCGTCGGCACGGACGCCCGCGCGGCGGTGAAGTCGGCCGTGCTGCTCGAAGACGTCGCCAGGACCGTCCACATCGCACACCAGCTCGGCACCCCGCCCCCGCTGCGCCAGGACGACGTCGACCGCCTCCATGCCCGTTACCGGAACGTCTATGGGCAGCACTGACCAAGGAGCACCATGCCTTCCGCAAGCAAACCCGAGCTCTGGTTCCTCACCGGGAGCCAGTCCCTCTACGGTGAGGAGACCCTCGCGCAGGTCGCCGGGCAGTCACTGCAGATCCAGCGGCTGCTCGCCGACTCCGGCCGGATCTCCGCCGAGATCGTCGGCAAGCCGGTGCTCACCGAGCCCGCCGCGATCCGCCGGGTGCTGCTCGAGGCGAACGCCGACCCCGCCTGTGCCGGGGTGATCGCCTGGATGCACACCTTCTCACCGGCCAAGATGTGGATCACCGGGCTCGACGCGCTGCGCAAACCGTTGCTGCACCTGCACACCCAGCTCAACGAGACGCTGCCGTGGCGGTCCATCGACATGGACTTCATGAACCTCAACCAGGCCGCGCACGGCGACCGCGAGTTCGGCTACATCCAGACCCGGCTCGGCGTGGCCCGCAAGACCGTCGCCGGGCACGCCGCCGACCCCGCGCTGGCCCGCCGCGTCGACGACTGGGCCCGCGCCGCGACCGGCCGTCAGCTGCTCGCGTCGCTGAAACTCGCGCGGTTCGGGGACAACATGCGCGACGTCGCCGTCACCGAGGGCGACAAGGTCGAGGCCGAGCTGAAGTTCGGCGTCTCGGTGAACACCTACGGCGTCGACGACCTGGTCCGGCTCGTCGACACGGTGTCCGAAGTGGACACTGACGGGCTGGTGGCCGAGTACGGCGGCACGTACCGTCTCGCGCCCGAACTGCGTGCCGGAGCCGGGCGGCACGAGTCGTTGCGGTACGCGGCCAAGATCGAACTGGGCCTGCGGCGCTTCCTGACCGAGGGCGGTTTCGGCGCCTTCACCACCAACTTCGAGGATCTCGGCGGGCTGCGCCAGCTGCCGGGGCTGGCCGTCCAGCGGTTGATGGCCGACGGCTACGGCTTCGGCGGCGAGGGCGACTGGAAGACGTCGGCGCTGCTCGCCGCGGTGAAGGCGATGGGCAGGGGGACCGGCCGGGGAACGTCCTTTATGGAGGACTACACCTATCACTTCGGCCCCGGCGAGCCGAAGATCCTCGGCGCGCACATGCTCGAGGTCTGCCCGAGCATCGCCGCCCGCCGCCCGTCGTGCGAGATCCACCCGCTGGGCATCGGCGGGCGCGAGGACCCGGTCCGGCTCGTGTTCGACGCCGCTCCCGGCGCCGCGGTGGTGATCGGGCTGGCCGACCTCGGCGACCGGTTCCGGTTCGTGGCCAACGAGGTCGAGGTCGTGCCACCCGACCAGCCGCTGCCGAACCTGCCGGTGGCCCGCGCGGTGTGGCGGCCCGCGCCGTCACTCACGACGTCGGCCGAGTCCTGGATCACCGCGGGCGCGCCGCACCACACCGTGCTCAGCCAGGCGGTCGGCACGGAGACCGTCCGCGACTTCGCCCACATGCTCGGCGTCGAACTGCTGGTGATCGACCACGACACCACCACCGCGGCGTTCGCGGACCGGCTGCGCTGGAACCAGGCGTACCACCGGCTCGCCCAGGGATTCTGAGTTAAGGAGAAACGATGAGGCTCACGAAACTGACCGGGATCGTCGCGCTGGGCGTCCTGCTGGCGGCCTGCGGTTCCAGTACCAAGACCGGCGAGCAGGCGGCCGCGCCGGGGGACAGTCCGGCGGGCAGCGCGGGGGCGCTGATCGGTGTCACGATGCCGACGAAGTCGTCCGAGCGGTGGATCCACGACGGGGACAACATCAAGGCGGCGCTGGAGAAGCTGGGCTACAAGGTCGACCTGCAGTACGCCGAGAACGACATCCCCACCCAGGTGAACCAGATCGAGAACCAGATCACCAAGGGCGCGAAGCTCCTGGTCGTCGCCTCGATCGACGGCACCGCCATCACCACCCAGCTGCAGGAGGCCGCCGACCGGAAGATCCCGGTGATCGCCTACGACCGGCTGATCCGCAACACCCCCGCGGTCGACTACTACGCGACGTTCGACAACTTCAAGGTGGGCGTCGAACAGGCGAACTCCCTGGTGACCGGGCTGGGCACCGGGCCGGGGCCGTTCACCGTCGAGCTGTTCGGCGGCTCGCCCGACGACAACAACGCGACGTTCTTCTTCAACGGCGCGATGTCGGTGCTGAAGCCGTTGATCGACAGCGGCAAGCTGGTGGTCAAGAGCGGGCAGAAGGACTTCGCCACCGTGGCGATCCTGCGGTGGGACCCGGCCACCGCGCAGCGGCGGATGGAGGACCTGCTCACCAAGACCTACGGCGGCGGCGCGAAGGTGCAGGGCGTCCTCTCACCGTACGACGGCCTGTCGATCGGCATCCTCTCCGCGTTGAAGAGCAACGGTTACGGCAGCGCCGCGCAGCCCTACCCCGTGGTCACCGGCCAGGACGCCGAGGTCGCTTCGGTCAAGTCCATCATCGCCGGCGAGCAGTACTCGACGGTGTACAAGGACACCCGCCGGCTCGCCGCGGTGACCGTCGATATGGCCGACGCCGCGCTGAAGGGCGGCAAGCCGGAGGTCAACAACACCACCGACTACGACAACGGCAAGAAGGTCGTGCCCGCCTACCTGCTGCAGCCGGTCGTCGTCGACAAGGCGAACTACCGGAAGGAACTCCTCGACTCCGGCTACTACACCCCGGCGCAGCTGAAATGACGGCGGACCTGCTGCGGATGCGCGGGATCACCAAGACCTTCCCCGGGGTCAAAGCGCTGCAGGACGTCCATCTCTCGGTCCGGCGTGGCGAGATCCACGCCGTCTGCGGTGAGAACGGCGCCGGGAAGTCGACGCTGATGAAGGTGCTTTCGGGCGTGTACCCGCACGGCTCGTATGAGGGCGAGATCAGCTTCGGCGGCGAGCCCTGCGAGTTCGCGACGGTCCGCGACAGCGAGCGGCGCGGGATCGTGATCATCCACCAGGAGCTGGCACTGTGCCCGCGGCTTTCCGTCGCGGAGAACATCTTCCTCGGCAACGAACGGGCCAAGAGCGGCCTGGTGGACTGGAACCGCACCAATCACGAGGCGGGTGAGCTGCTGCGCCGGGTCGGCCTGCGGGTGAACCCGGTGACGCCGGTGGCCGACCTCGGCGTCGGCAAGCAGCAGCTCGTCGAGATCGCGAAGGCACTGTCCAAAGAGGTCAGGCTGCTGATCCTCGACGAGCCGACCGCCGCGCTCAACGACGACGACTCCGCGCATCTGCTCGACCTGCTGCGCGGCCTGCGCGAAGAAGGCGTGACCTCGGTGATCATCTCGCACAAGCTCAACGAGATCGCCGCGATCGCCGACTCGCTCACCATCCTGCGGGACGGCCGCACCATCGAGACGCTCGACCTGCGGTCCGGCCACGTCGGCGAGGACCGCATCATCTCGGGCATGGTCGGGCGGGACCTGGAACACCGGTTCCCGCCGCACGAGCCGGACTTGGGGGAGGAGGTGCTGCGCATCGAGGACTGGACGGTGCACAGCCCGGCCCAGCGCGGCCGGGCGGTGGTGCGCGGCGCGAACCTTTCGCTGCGGCGCGGGGAGATCGTCGGGCTCGCCGGGCTGATGGGCGCCGGGCGCACGGAGCTGGCGATGAGTGTGTTCGGCCGCTCCTACGGCACGGACATCTCCGGGCGGCTGGTCAAGGACGGCCGGGAGATCGACGTCCGCTCCGTCGGCGACGCGATCAGGCACGGCCTCGCCTACGCCACCGAGGACCGCAAGCGGTACGGGCTCAACCTCGTCGAGGACATCAAACGCAACGTCTCCGCGGCCGGTCTCGGCAAGCTCGCGCGCCGCGGCTGGGTGAACGAGCACGAGGAGCACCGCGTCGCGAGCGAGTTCCGGCGGAGCATGAACATCAAGGCGCCGGGCGTGCTGAGTGTGACCGGCGAGCTCAGCGGCGGCAACCAGCAGAAGGTCGTGCTGGCCAAATGGATCTTCACCGATCCCGACGTGCTGATCCTCGACGAGCCCACCCGGGGGATCGACGTCGGCGCCAAGTACGAGATCTATTCGATCATCAACTCGCTGGCCGACGCGGGCAAGGCGGTGCTGGTCATCTCCTCGGAGCTGCCCGAGCTGCTGGGCCTGTGCGACCGGATCTACGCCCTGTCCGCCGGGCGGATCACCGGCGAGCTCACCCGCGCGGAGGCCACCCAGGAGCGCCTCATGCATTACATGACCCAGGAACAGGGGTAACCCGCCATGACCACCGCACCAGCGGAAGCCGAAGCGCCCGCCGCGAGCACCGGCTCCGGCGAGGCCCGCGCGCCGAGGCGGATCTCGTTCAACCCGCGCCAGAGCGGGATCTACGTCGCCTTCGCGCTGATCGTCGTGCTGTTCACGGTGCTGACCGGCGGCGCGCTCCTGGAACCGCAGAACATCTCCAACATCATCGTGCAGAACTCCTACGTGCTGATCCTCGCGATCGGCATGATCCTGATCATCATCGCCGGGCACATCGACCTGTCCGCCGGTTCGGTGGTGGCGCTGACCGGCGCGATCTCCGCCGTGCTGATGGTGAACCTCCACGTGCCGTGGCCGCTCGCGGTGGTCCTCACGCTGGTCGCGGGCGCGGCGATCGGCGCTTGGCAGGGGTACTGGGTCGCGTACTTCGGCATCCCCGCGTTCATCGTGACGCTGGCGGGCATGCTCGCGTTCCGGGCGCTGACCCTGACCGTGCTCGGCAACCAGGGGATCGGTCCGTTCCCGGACCCGATCCGGACGCTGGCCAACGGGTTCACCGACGGCTACCTCGGCAACGTGGGCCTCGGCCCGCTCGGCGGGGCCGACCTGGTCAGTTTGCTGGCCGGCGTCGTCGCGGTGGCCGGGATGACGTTCACCCAGTGGCGCAAACGCGCGGCACGGGCGGGCTATCTGCAGGAGGTCGACCCGCTGGGGCTGTTCGTGCTGAAGCTCGCCGGGGCGGCCGCGCTGGTGCTGGCTGTGGTCGTGCAGCTGGCGCGGTTCAAGAACCTGCCGTGGGTGCTCGTGCTGCTGACGGCACTGGTCGTCGGCTATTCGCTGCTCACGACCAGGGCCGTGTTCGGCAGGCACATCTACGCCGTCGGCGGCAATCTGCAGGCGGCGACGCTGTCGGGGGTGAAGGTCAAGTCGGTCACCTTCTGGATCTTCGTCAACATGGGTGTGCTGGCGGCGCTGGCGGGCGTGATCTTCGCCGGGCGGCTCAACCAGGCGGGTCCCACCGCGGGCGTCAACTTCGAGCTCGACGCCATCGCGGCCGCGTTCATCGGCGGCGCGGCCGTGCAGGGCGGGGTCGGCAAGGTGGTCGGCGCGATCACCGGCGGCCTGATCATGGCGGTCATCAACAACGGGATGTCCCTGATCGGCGCGCCCAGCGAGCGGGTGATGCTGGTCAAGGGCCTGGTCCTGCTCGCCGCGGTCGTCTACGACGTGTGGACCAAGCGCCGCGCCGGGCGGGCGTCCTAGCGCAGCTTCGGTGACGCCACGGAGGGTGGTGCCGCTCGACTGCTCACGCGCACACCACAGGCCGGTGCGCTGTCGCTCGAAAGCGGCGCACCGGCCCGTGGTGACGTGCGGGGTGAGGGTTACCGGCCCGGCGGGGGCTGCTCGCCGCCGCCTGGCTTGTGCAGGAAGTCCTTCACCTTGTCGGTGGCCTGGTCGATCTTGTCGCCGTGCTCGCCGAACTTGCCCTTGGCGGCTTCCGAAAGCTTGTCCACACCCTGGTCCGTCTTCTCAGGGTTTTTGCCCAAGGCTTCCTTCGCCTTGTCGAATAAGCTCATCGCGGAACTCCGTCCATTCCTGATCGGGAAAACTATCGTGCCCCCAGGCAAGCACCGTCGCCGGAGGACCGCAACCGCACCGCCATCCTTTCGTGGAAACAGAAACCGTCGCGCGACGCGCTTCGCGGGGGCGTCGTGCTCTTCGGAACTGCCCCTGAAGGCCACCATCACGGCGTATTACGCCGTGATGGTGGCCTTCAGGGGCAGTTCAATCGGGTGCGGGTGCGGGTCAGCAGTCGCAGCCGTGGTGGCCGGTGCCCAGGTTGAGGTCGAGGCCGAGCAGGAGATTCAGGTCGAGGCCGCGGTGATGACCGCCGCTGTGGTGGCGGTTGCCGTCGAGCTGGAGCAATCCGCCCAGGTGGAGGCCGCCGCGCTGGTGGTCGATGGTCAGGCTGCTGGTCGCGGCGGAGTTCACCGGAGCCGGGGCCGGAGCGGCGCTCGCCATCGCGGGTGCGGCCAACGCGATCCCCAGTGCGACCGGGAACGCGGCAAGAGCGGCTATACGGCGGGATTTGTACATGGTGACAGTCCCTTCCAGACGGTGCCGCGAGCCGTTTGCCCGTGACAGCAGGGACTTCGTCACCGGGGTCGTATTCGGTGGGAAGATCACCGATCATTACGCCGTTCGGCCTAACGGGCCTGCCGTGACCCCCGTCACGGGGCTGATCCAGGGTGTGCGACGATCACGAGATATCGGGCGTGCTGTACCAGCTTCACCGCGAGAGTCACCCTGGCTGCCGGCTGTCAGCTTTCGTGAATTTCGTTCGCTTCTGGTTGTTGAAAGCCCCAGGCCGCTGACGCTTTCTGGGGAACGGATTCACCTAGACGAGTGAAAGCAGCGCACCAGTGCGCGCGATGAGAGAGCATGGTTTTCGGTATGCGGCCAATCAGGAACAACAGGGTCTTCGGTGGTGAGCCGGTACTCGGCATCGCCAAGGAGAGCGACCGGCGGGCTTTTCTGCGGATGGCCGGTCTGGTCGGGGTGGGGGCCACCCTCGTCGCCGGCGGACTCGGTTCGGGTATCGCCTCCGCCGCCACCAAGGTCGCCATGGCGACCGGTGACAAGGGCGACCTCGACATCCTCAACTACGCGTTGACCTTGGAGTACCTCGAGTCGGACTTCTACGCCACGGGGCTGAAGAAGAACCTCGTCAGCGCGCGTGAGCTTGAGCTGATCACGGAGATCGCCGATCACGAGAGTGCCCACGTCACGTCGGTCACCGCGCTGATCAAGCAGCTCGGCGGCACGCCGGTGGAGAAGCCGACGATCAAGTACCCGGACGACACGTTCGCCAGCAAGGCGAACTTCCTCAAGGCGGCGTCGACCTTCGAAGAGGTCGGGGTGACCGCCTACCACGGGCAGGTCGGGCTGATCAAGAGCGGCGACGTGCTGGGCGCCGCCGCGTCGATCGCGGGAGTGGAGTCACGGCACGCCGCCGTGCTGGCGACGCTCATCGGGGGCAACGCCTTCCCGTCGCCGATCGAGAAGCAGCGGACGAAGGAAGAAGTCCTCGCCATCGTCAAGCCCTACATCTCCTGATCCCCCGAACCCAGTAAGGAACCCAGTTCATGAACAGGCGCGATCTCATCAAGGGTCAGGCCACCGACGTGTCGCCACAGCTGGCGCTCGGGGCCTTGAACCACCCGTGGGCCAAGGCCATGGCCGCGGACTTCGCCAACGACCTCGAGGTGCTCAACTACGCGTTGACCCTCGAATACCTCGAGGCGGCGTTCTACGTGCAGGGCAACAAGGCCGTGCAGCTCACCGGGGACGAGGCGAAGTACCTCAAGCAGATCCAGGCCGACGAGGAGTCGCACGTCGCGACCCTCACCGCCACCATCAAGAAGCTCGGCGGCACCCCGGTCGAGGCGCCGAAGGTGGACTTCGGCAAGGCGTTCGAGGACCGCAAGAGCTACCTCACCACCAGCCACACGTTCGAGAACGTCGGCGTCGGCGCGTACCTCGGTGCGGCCGGTTTCCTCAAGGACAAGGGCATCCTGCAGGCCGCCGCGGGCATCTTCGGCGTCGAGGCCCGCCACGCCGCGGTCGTCGGCAACCTGCTCGGGCTGCCCGCCAAGGGCGGCGTGTTCATGGGTAACACCGAGACGCCGAAGACCAAGGAAGAGGTGCTCGCCGCGGTGGCGCCGTTCCTGGTCAAGCCCGGCACCGAACCGGTGATCCCGGTCGGCGCGCCGGACACCGGCGCGGGCGGGTCGACCGACAGCTCCACCGGCACGCTGCTGACGGTCGCGGGCGGGGTGGCGGTGGCCGGTGCGGCCGGCGCGCTCATCGCCCGCAACCGGATGACCAGCCGCGGCGAAGACGCCGATGGCTGATCCTTCGGCCACCGCTGAAGGCTCGGGGGACGGCGGGCGTCACGACGCCCGCCGTCCCCGCTTGCGGGTGATCCTGCTCGTCGTCGCCCTGGTGCTGGGGATCAGCGGCGTGGGCATGCTCTGGGCCGGGGTGACCTGGCAGCCGGGGCAGGCCGCGGTGGCGGCGGCCGGTGAGATCCCCCGGGCCGACGTCCCCATCAGCGCGCCGCCGAGCACGTCGGTGCCGACCACGGAGGCCGCGGCGCCGGTGGTGCCGCAGGTCCCCGCCGATCCGCTGTCCCGCTCGCTGCCGGTCTCGGTGAAGGTGCCGCGGATCGGGGTCGACAGCACACTGCTGTCACTGGGGCTCAATCCCGACCGGACCGTCGAGGTCCCCAAGGACTTCAGCAAGGCGGGCTGGTACGACTACGGCCCGACGCCCGGCGAACAGGGCGCTTCGGTGATCCTGGGGCACATCGACTCCTTCCGCGGCCCGGCGGTGTTCTACAAGCTTTCCCAGCTCGTGCCCGGCGACCTGGTGCAGGTGACCCGGCGCGACGGCACCACGGCGAACTTCACCGTGGACGCGCGCCGTCAGTACCCGAAGAAGCAGTTCCCCGCCAAGGACGTCTACGGCAAGGTCGACTACGCCGGGCTTCGGCTGGTCACCTGTGGCGGCCAGTTCGACAGCAAGGCGCGGAGCTACCTCGACAACATCGTCGTGTACGCGCACCTCAGCAAACCGGCCTGAACCGGAAGCCGGCCGGCCGTAGATCCTCCGGCCGGCCGGCTTCCGCTGTGCCGAGCCCCGGTGGGCTTCCCCGACCGTGTGGCACCGTTCTGGTCACCAACGGTGATTCTCCCTGTTCAAGCCCCTCGTGAGCGGTGTCCGCGCCCGCCCGTCCGGCCAGAACTTTGGTCTTCGGCCAATCCGCGGGGCCGTGTCCTGCGAATGCCCTTCACCACGCCGACACCAGCGGCGTCGGATCGGCGAGGGCAGGAGAGGGCACAGCTATGGTCGTGCGTGCCCGGGTTCTCGCGCTCATCCCCGGTTTCGGCGCCGCACCGGCCATTGTGGACCGTGAACAGGTCCGGCACGCGATGGCCGGATTCTTAAACCTAGCGAGAGGGTGCCGCAGTGCTCGACGTGTCTGTCCGCACGATCAAGACCCGGATGCGTGACGGGCTGATCCGGCCGTGTGCTCCCTGGGGGGCAAGGCGATGACCACCGAAGAGATCCACACCCTCACCGGCGCCTACGCCCTCGACGCGGTCACCGACGCCGAGCGCGCGGCGTTCCACGCGCACCTGGGCGACTGCCCGACGTGTGCGCAAGAGGTCCTGGAACTGCGCGAAACCGCCGCGCGGCTCGGTGCCGCTGTCGCGGTCATCCCCGGTGACGCGCTCCGCGACCGGGTGCTCGCGGCGGTGGCCGTCACCCGGCAGCAGCCGCCCAGCGTCGCCGACGCCGTCGTGCTCCCGCTGCGGTCACGCCGGTGGACGAGGCGGGTCGCGATCGGCGTGTCGTCGCTCGCGGCGGCCGCCGCGGTGCTCGTCGGCGGCATCAGCATCGGGCTCGACCACCCCGCCGAGCCAGGGCAAGCCGTCTCCTCGGTGTCCGCCGCACCGGACGCGGCCAGCGTCACCGCCACCGGCGTCAGCGGCGGGTCCGTGACCGCGGTGGTTTCCCGTCGCCAGGGCAAGGTCGCCGTCACCGCGGGCGGCCTGCCCGCGCTCGACAGCGCGCATTCCTACGAGGTGTGGCTCGCCGGGCCCCGCGGCTCGCAGTCCGCGGGGCTGTTGCACAGCGGGGACCACGCGCGCCCGGTCGTCGCTGAGATCCCGGCCGACGTCGACCACATCGCCGTCACGGTCGAGCCGGTGGCGGGCTCGCCGCAGCCCACCACCCCGGGTGTGGTCAGGATCGACCTGAACTGACCTCCGCGGCCGTGGGTGCGGTCAGGTGCGCCGACCACTTCTCCTCGATCCGGCCGAAGCGCCAGACGGCGAGCGCGGCCAGCCAGGTCACGACGAAGAGCCCGACGATCACGAAGCCGACATAGTCGAGGTCCACGTCGGCGATCGCGGCCAGTGGCCCGGTGGTGATGCCGAGCTTGTCGGCGAGGATGGACACCAGTTCGATGGTGCCGATGATCAGCGCCACCGCGACGGACAGCGCGGTGATGGTGATGTTGTAGAAGATCTTGCGGACCGGTTTCGCGAAGGCCCAGCCGTAGGCGAAGTTCATGAAGCAGCCATCAGCCGCGTCGAACAGCGTCATCCCGGCCGCGAACAGGATCGGCAGCACCAGGATCGCGTACCAGGGCAATGCGAACGCGGCGGCGCCGGCGGCGAGCACGAGCAGCCCGATCTCGGTGGCGGTGTCGAAGCCGAGTCCGAACAGCACACCGACCGGGTAGATGTGCCAGGGTTTGCGGACCGCTTTCGTGGCGCCGGAAAGAATGCGGTTCATGAAACCACGATTGTTCAGGCGGCGTTCCAGCTCTGCCTCGTCGAATTCGCCGTGCCGCATTCCGCGGAACACCTTGACGATTCCGACCAGGACGATCAGGTTCAGGATCGCTATGAGATAAAGGAAAACGCCCGAAACCGAGGTGCCGATCAGGCTGGTCGTCCTGTGCAGCGCCGAACCGTCGTCCTCCACCTGGCCAGCCAGAGCCCGGATGCCGAGGGCGAGGAGCGCGCAGAGGACGAAAACGACCGTCGAATGTCCGAGTGAAAACCAGAAGCCGACCGAAAGCGGTCTTTTTCCTTCGGCCATCAGTTTGCGGGTGGTGTTGTCGATGGCCGCGATGTGGTCGGCGTCGAAGGCGTGGCGCATGCCGAGGGTGAAGGCGGTGACGCCGAGCCCGATGCCGAACACCCCGGAGGCGCCGAGATCGTAGCGATGGGGCGCGACGACCAGGCCCAGTACGCCCCAGCCGACGAGGTTGAGCAGCAGGACGACCCCGGTCATGCCCGCGATCGACGCCCATTCGCGGCGGGTGAGTGCCTGGCGGATCCTGGTCAGTCGGCTGGTCGGTGCTGTGGCGCTCATGGCGTCCTCGATCCGGGGCCGGGTGGGGGAGTGATACCTGTGAGCCTAAGCAGATGAGCAGATCGAGAGCAATAGGCGTCCAGGAAAAGAACCATTATCTTTTCAGGTGTGCAGATGTGCGGTCCATTTTGTACTTTTCGATTCACCTGTTCGGAGGTGAACCGCGACACGGTCGGCTCCGAATAGGTAGGTGCTTGCCCGTGGAACGCGGGTCTGGCGGCGATCTCGGATTTTCCGCGGGGTCTGCTGTGAACATCAGCGATGGTGTCTTCGTCGAAAGGTCTCCAGCATGTCCGTACCGCTCCCGTCTCGCCGATCCCGGCGCGTGGGCCTCTCGTTGCTGGCCGTGGGCAGTTTGGTGCTCGCCAGCGCGCTGGTCGGCCTCGGGCCCGACCTGGCCGCCGCCTCCAGCCACCGTGAAGCACCGTTGATCGCGGGCGACCCGCCGGTCGACAACACGGACGTCTACGCGTTCGTCAGCCCGGACAAGCCGGACACGGTCACGCTGGTCGCCAACTGGTATCCGTTCCAGGAGCCCAACGGCGGCCCGAACTTCTACCCGTGGGCGACCGACGCGCACTACGACATCAACATCGACAGCGACGGCGACGCCAAGCCGGACCTGACCTACCGCTGGACGTTCAAGACCGAGGACAAGCGCGGCAAGTCCACGTTCCTGTACAACAACGGCCCGGTCACCTCGCTCGACGACGAGAACCTGCTGTTCCGCCAGACCTACAGCCTCGACGTGATCGACAAGTACGGCCGGTCCAAGAACATCGCCCGCTCGGCGAAGGTGGCCCCGTCGAACACCGGCGCGGCCTCGATGCCGAACTACGGCGCGCTGCGGGACCAGGCCGTCACCAGCCTCCCCGGTGGCCTCAAGAGCTACGCCGGCCAGGCCGACGACCCGTTCTTCCTTGACCTGAGGGTGTTCGACCTGCTCTACGGCGGCAACCTGTCCGAGGTCGGGCAGGACACGCTGAAGGGCTACAACGTCAACACGATCGCCTTGCAGGTCCCGAAGTCGGCGCTCGCGCTGAACGGCAACGCGACCAAGAACCCGGTGATCGGGGTCTGGAGCGACACCGAGCGCCAGTCGCTGACCATCAAGTCGCCGGGCAACCAGAACGAGCTCGGACCGTACGTCCAGGTTTCGCGCCTCGGCAATCCGCTGGTCAACGAAGTGGTCGTGCCTTCGGGGCTGAAGGACAAGTTCAACTCCCTCAAGCCCGAGCAGGATCACAACGTGCCCGAGCTGGTCAACCGGGTCACCGACCCGGAGGTGCCGAAGCTGATCCAGGCCATCTACGGACTTCCGGCCCCCGCCACACCCCGCAATGACCTGGCCGAGATCTTCCTGACCGGGATCACCACCAAGGCAGGCGGCCCGATCAAGGCCGATCTCAACTCGCAGCTGAACAACGCCGACGTCAACGCCAAGAAGTTCACCGCGTCGGAGATGTTGCGGCTCAACACCGCGGTGCCGGTCGCACCGGCACCGAACCGGCTCGGTGTGCTCGCGGGTGACTTCCAGGGCTTCCCGAACGGCAGGCGGCTGACCGACGATGTCGTCGACATCGAGGTCCAGGCGCTCGAAGGCGCCGCGCAGACCGGCGTCATCGTGCCGGCGCTGGCCACGGGCGACAAGGTCAACGCGAACGACGTGCCGTTCGGCAGCGCTTTCCCGTACGTCGCGCTGCCGCACAACACCGCGGTGAACGCGAGTTCCGGCGGTAGCGGTGCTTCCGGTGGTGGCGGCTCCGGCGGTGCCGGCGCGGTTGCTTCGGGCAGCTCCGGCTTCCCGACACAGCCCGCACTGGGCGGCCTCGCCGCCGCGGCGCTGCTGGGTTCCGGCGGGTGGCTGCTGCGCCGCCGCCCGCGCACCTCGACCGAATAAGTCCATCGGAACCGCCGGTGAGGTCTCGTGAGACCTCACCGGCGGTTCCCGGTCGTGAGGTTCCCCGATGCCCGTTCGTCCCCGCCGCCCCCGCCGCGTCCTGGCCGCCGTCGTACTGGCCGCCGGGGTCGCGGTGCTCGCCGCGACCTTGTCCGGGGTGTGGTCCGGCCCGTCGGCCGAGCAGGCTCCGCCGATCCCCGCCGCCGCGCCGAAACTCGCCGACTCCCTCACCCACAGCATCACCGTCGCGCAGGACAAGCTCCGCCGGACGCCGCAGGATCCGCTCACCTGGGCCCAGCTCGGTTCCGCCTACGTCGAGCAGTCCAGGATCACCGCCGACCCGGCCTACTACCCGAAGGCGCAGGGCGCGCTCGAGAAGTCCCTTCAGCAGCAGCCTGAAGGCAACGGTCCCGCGTTGATCGGGATGGGCGCGCTGGCCAACGCCCGGCACGACTTCGCCGCGGCCAAGGGCTGGGCGGAACGCGCGCGGGCCGTCCTGCCCGACACCGCCGAGGTCTACGGCGTGCTCGCCGACGCGCAGACGCAGCTCGGCGACGCCGGCGCGGCCACCGACGCGGTGCAGCAGATGCTGGACCGCAAGCCCGGCGTGTCCGCGTTCACCCGCGCCTCCTACGACTTCGAACTGCACGGCCGCGTCGACGAGGCGAAGCAGGCGCTGGAGCGCGCAGTGGGCGACGCGACCGGCCCGAGCGACGTCGCGTTTTGCCGTTATTACCTCGGAGAGCTCGCGTTCAACTCCGGCAAGCTCGACGAAGCGGCCGCCGAATACGACAACGGGCTGGCCGCAGACCCGCAGAATGTCTCGCTGCTGCAAGGAAAAGCGAAGATCGCGGCCGCGCGGGGCAAGCTCGCCGACGCGATCACCGGCTACCAGGAGATCGTCACCAGGGTCCCGCTGCCGCAGTATTTGCAGGAGTACGCGGAACTGCTGCTCGTGGCCGGGCGGCAGGCCGAGGCCCAGCAGCAGTTCGCGGTCCTCGACGGGCAGCAGCGGCTTTTCGCCGCGGCCGGGGTCACCGACGACCTCACCGCCTCCGCCATCGCCGCTGACCGCGGGGACAAGGCGGGCGCGCTGAGCCACGCGCAGGCCGAATGGGGGCGACGGCAGAACGTGCTCGTCGCCGACGCGCTGGCCTGGGCGCTGCATCTCAACGGCCGCGACGCCGAAGCCCTCACCTACGCCGATCGCGCGGCGGCGCTCGGCTGGCACAACGCCGGGTTCGCCTATCACCGCGGCGTGATCCTCGCCGGGCTGGGCCGCAAGGCCGAAGCCGTCACGTCCCTGACCGGCGCCTTGCAGACCAACCCGTACTTCTCGCCCCTGCACACTCCCGAGGCGCAGCGCGCGCTCGACGAGCTGAAGGCGGCGCGATGAGGCGCGTCCTGGTCCTCGCCCCGGTCGTGTTCGCGTTCATCGTCGCGGCGCTGCTCGCCGGACCGGGGACGGCGTCCGCTCACCCGCTGGGGAACTTCACCGTCAACCACTACGACGGCCTGAAGCTGCGCCCAGGCTCGCTCGAGTTGCTGTCCGTTGTGGACAGTGCGGAGATCCCGACGGTGCAGGAGAAACCGGCCGTCGACACCAACCACGACGGAACGCTCGGCGCGGACGAGGTGACCGCCTACGGTGCGAGCGAGTGCGGCGCGCTGCTGGCGGCCACGACCGCGTCGGTCGACGGACAGCCGCTGCGCTGGGCTCTGCTGTCGAGCAAGCTGGAGTTCCCGCCGGGACAGGCCGGGCTCGCGACGAGCAGGCTGACCTGCACGATGTCGGCCCCCGCGCGGCTGGACAGGGCGGCGACGCTGTTCGTGCGTGACGGCTTCCGGCCGGAACGCATCGGCTGGCACGAGATGACCGCCACCGGTGACGGCGTGCGGCTGCCCGAGTCGGGACTGCCTGCCACCAGCGTCAGCAACGAACTGCGGGCCTATCCCGACGACCTGCTGGCCAACCCGCTCGACGTCCGCGAGACGACCCTGCGGGTCGAGCCCGGTTCCGGTGGCGGGGCCGCGGTCGACGTGGCGCCGCATCTCGGCCCGCTTGACGCGGTGGTCGGCACGGTCACCAGGACGTTCACCGATCTGGTCGGCACCAAGGACCTCACGCCGTCGGTCGGGTTGCTCGCGGTCCTGCTTTCCCTGGTGCTCGGCGCTTCCCACGCCGCGCTTCCCGGGCACGGCAAGACCCTGATCGCCGCTTACCTGGCGGGCAAACGCGGTTCCACCCGCGACGCGGTCGTGGTCGGCGCGACGGTGACCGTGACGCACACCGCCGGGGTGCTCCTGCTCGGCCTGCTGATCAGCGGTTCCAGCGCGCTGGCCGGGGAAAGCGTGCTGAGCTGGCTCGGGGTGGCCAGCGGGGTGCTCGTGATGGGCATCGGCGCCTGGCTGCTGGTTTCCGCGGTCCGCAACCGGGCCCGCCACGCGGTCGAGGAGCCGGTGCTGGTGGCGGCGGGCGGCGTCGTCGCCGAGGCGGAGCACGGGCACGGCCACGGACATGGCCACGGACATGGCCACGGTCATGGGCACGGACATGCCCACGGGCACAGCCATGGTTTCGGCCGCGGCGGGCTGATCGGCATGGGGGTGGCCGGGGGACTGGTGCCCAGCCCGTCCGCGCTGGTCGTGCTGCTCGGCGCGGTCGCGCTGGGCCGCACCTGGTTCGGCGTGCTGCTGGTCGTGGGTTACGGCTTCGGCATGGCCGCGACGCTGACCGCCGTCGGCCTGCTGCTCGTGCGGGTGCGGGACCGGCTCGACACCATGCGCCGGATGGATCGCCTGCGCGAGCGCGCGGCCCGGCTTTCGTCCTGGATGCCGGTGCTCACCGCGACACTGGTACTGGTGGTCGGTCTCGGGCTCGCTGTCCGCGCCGCGACAGGAAATGGTTGACGAACATGCGCGCACTCCCGTTTCTCGCCGTCGCTTTCCTGGTGCTGGCAGGATGTTCGGCGGCTCCGCCGGATCCGGGGCCGGTGTTCGACAATGAGGGCAACGGAGCGGTGAGCTGCATGAAACACCAGGCAGCCGCCCCTGGCGTCCGCTACACCGATGCCGCGCAGCTGCGCACCGACGAAACCCTGCCGCTGTTGCGGTACTACACGGCCAACGGGCACAAGCCTTTTTGCGACGGTGCGCCCGCGTCGGACAACGACCGGGCGTGGGCCGCGCTGTATGTCCACTTAGGAGCGGACGGGGCCAACGTCGCGACCCTGCTGAAGTGACGGGTGTTCACCGCGGCATCAGGCTCCGGAGTTTGGACAGCGCCAGCCGCACCCGGGATTTCACCGTGTTGACCGGGATTCCCAGCATGTCCGCGAGCTCCCGATAGGACACTCCGCGGATGTAGGCGTGCACCAGCAGTTGCCGTTGCTCGGTGCTGAGCCCGGCCAGTGCCGTCATCACCTGGCGGGTTTCCGCCCGCTCCACGGCGTGTTCGGCCGGATCCGGCTCGGTGGGGATGGCGGCATGGCTGGCGACGAGGCTGTCGCGGTCGCGCGCGGACTGTGACGCCCGGACCCGGTCGACGGCCCGGCGGCGCGCGATCATGGTCATCCACCGGGCGCCATTGCCCTGGCTGCTGTTGTAGCGGGCCGCCGTGGACCACAGTTCCAGGAATATCTCCTGAGTCACTTCTTCTGTCTGTGCGTAATCCTGTAAAACCGCGAAGGCGGCGTGGAAGACGAGGCCGAAGAATTCGCGGTACAACCGGTCGAAGGCAGCCCTGTCCCCGCCGGCTACCCGGGCGAGCAGTTCCTCCATCGGACGTTCCCAGCGTCGGCAAACCGGCGGCATCACGCGAATACGGCACAGGAGCGGGCCGTGTCCTGGCCGCCGTGCATTTCGGTATTCGTGACGCCGGTGCGTCCGGGTTGGTCAATCCGCGGAGAAACTCGGGCCGGGGCTCAGGCCTCGGCCGGGCGGTGCGGGGTCGGCCGCGCGGCGCCGTGTTCGGCGGGGATGTCGCGGTCGAGGTGGTCGGCGTGGAACAAGGCCTGGGAAAGCAGGCCCCGCACGTGGTTGTTCGCGGCGGAGTAGTAAATGAACGTGCCCTCTCGGCGGCCCTTGACGAGCCCGGCCAGCCGGAGCTTCGCCAGGTGCTGGCTGACCGCCGCCGGTGCCGCTCCGGCCAGCTCGGCCAGGCAGGCGACGGAGGATTCCCCTTGCAGCAGGGCCCAGAGGACCTTGATGCGGGTGGGGTCGGCCAGCAGCCGGAACGACTCGGCGGCGAGGTGGACCTGCTCGTCCCCGGGCATGTCGAACTCCGGCAGCGAGGTGTGCATGGGGTTCATCGTAGCGGGTTGCCCGCATAGTCGCGTATCTGCATGCCTACGCATATACGATGCTATCGAGAGAGTCTCGCTTCGCCGACGCGCTCACCGCGCTGCCGATCGAATCGCGTTCGTCCTCGGGCGCCACGCCGCTACACCTACGGGCTCGGCCGTGCCGAGGACCTCGCCGGGGTAGTCGTCGTGCTGATGATCGCCGCGTCGGGCGCGTTCGCGGGCTACGAGGCCGTCCACCGGCTGCTCGTCCCGCAGCCGATGACCCAGCCGTGGGTGGTCGCCGCGGCCGGGGTCGCCTGGGGCTTCCCACTCGCCGACCCGATCATCGGCCTGGCCATCACCGTCGCGATCCTCTTCGTGCCGCGCGACGCGGCGAAGGCGGTGTTCCGGCGTCTGATGGACGCCGTTGAACCGGGCAGCGTCGGCCTGGCCGAGGCCCGCCGCGGTGCCCGGCGTTGCCGGTGTCCGCGACCGGCAGTTCGGCACGCAGGCTGTGCC
>NZ_JAYMZS010000090.1:0-38554 GCF_035828755.1 Amycolatopsis sp. H20-H5
TTCCCGAGTCGCACCGCCCGCGACGCCAGCCCGCCCAGCAGAAGGAATGGTCACACGCAAACACTCGCACAACCAGCAGCCGATATCACGAACCGACACGCAAAGATCTAGCTCTGTAGTACTAGACGTCGACCGGGTTCACCTCTCCCGCGGTAAGAGCGCGCCCGGAAGACGCAGTGCCGGTGTCCCGAGGCGGGGACACCGGCACTGTCCGTGGTCCAGGGCCCCCGGCGGGCCCTACCTTCGGAGTGCGGCTGCCGCGCGGGCTGGACATTGCACTCGGCAATGGGCAGGATGCGATTCACTGTGAGTGCTCAAGATGACACCCGGAAGCTCATCGTCCTGGCCGTGGACGACGAGCCGAAAAGCCTGGCCGAGCTGGTCCACCGGCTGGAGAACAACCCGCGCGTCTCCCGGGTCTTCAGGGCGACCGACGCCTCCGAGGCGCTGCGCCTGCTCTCGTCGGACGACGATGAGCTGCGCGCCCGCAAGGAATACGGCCTCCCGCCGGTCGACGCGGTGTTCTCCGACATCAACATGCCCGGCCTGTCCGGCATGGAGATGTCGAGAGTGTTCGCCGCGCTGCGGCCCGCGCCGGTGCTGGTGTTCGTCACCGGCCACGCCGAAGAGGCCGTCAACGCCTTCGACCTCGGGGCGATCGACTACGTCCTCAAGCCGTTCGCGCAGGATCGCCTCGACCGCGCGGTGAGCCGCGTGATCGACAAACTGGTGTCGCTGCAGGCCACGGAGTCCGCCCCGGGGCGCGCCGAGCCGGTGAAGAACGACGACGAGGTCATCCCGGTCGAGCTCGCGGGCACCACGAAGCTGATCCCGCGCTCCTCGGTGCGCTGGGTGGAGGCGCAGGGGGACTACGCCCGCCTGTTCACCACCGACGGCAGCCACCTCGTCCGCATCCCGCTCGCCCAGTTGGAGGAACGCTGGGAGAAGGCGGGTTTCGTCCGGATCCACCGCTCGTTCCTGGTCGCGCTTCCGCTGATCACCGAGCTGCGGATGGGCCAGGGCGGCTACCAGGTGGTCATCGGCAACGAGGAGAAGGTGCTCCCGGTCAGCAGGCGGCACACCCGTGAGCTGAAGGACCGGCTGGTCGGCACCGCCAGGAACGGCTAGGCGGCCGATGACCGAGGACCCGTACTACCGGCTGCCCAACGGCGTCCGCAAACCCGATCCGACGCTGGGCAGGAAGCCGGTGCCGGAGCGGGCCGTCGTCGAGCCGGTCCCGCTCCCGATCCCGCGTCCCGAGCCGGAGCATCACGCGAAGCCCAAGCGTCAGCGGGTGATCCTCGCCGACCCGCGCCAGGCCGCCAGCACCCTGCGGGCCCGTGTCGAGCTCGAGGAGCAGACCAGCTGGGGCGAGCTGCTCATCACGAACCTGGTGAAGGCGCAGCTGCGCACGGGCCTGCTGCTCGCGGGCCTGGTCATCCTCCTGCTCGGCTCGTTGCCCGCGCTGTTCTACCTGCTGCCGGGGTTCGCCCACTTCGCGATCATCGGCATCCCGCTGCCGTGGCTGCTGCTGGGTGTCGCGCCCTTTCCGCTCCTGTTCGGGGTGGGTCTTTGGTACAACCGTCTCGCCGAACGTCATGAGCGGGATTTCGTGGACATGATCGAAAACTAGTGACGCGCCCATTCGGGCGTAAGGCCGCACGCGCGCTCTTTCGGCCGAAGGCCCCGCTATCACGATGGCAGGGCGCGTATGGACGGTCACCTGAGCTATTTCGGCAACGGCGCCCTGGCAGCGGGATCGCGGTCGCGCGCTGAATCGCGGAAATTACTGTGCAAGGATCCTCATCGTGCAGTTGAACCCGTGGGCGCTGGCCGGTATCACGCTGGTGGCTTTCGCGACCTTCTACCTCGGCCACCGGTCGTCCCGGTTCGCCAACAGCACGCACGACTTCCTGGTCGCGCGGCGGACGGTCCGCTCGCGCCGCAACGCCGCCGCGATCTCCGGTGAGTACCTCTCGGCGGCGTCGTTCCTCGGGGTCGCGGGCATCGTCCTCAAGGACGGGGCCGACGGGCTCTGGTTCGCGATCGGGTTCACCGCCGGCTACCTGGCCTTGATGCTGTTCGTCGCCGCGCCGCTGCGCCGCTCCGGGGCATACACCCTGCCCGACTTCGTCGAGGCGCGGCTCGGCTCCAGCACCCTGCGCCGGTTCTCCACGTTCTTCGTGGTGTTCATCGGGATCCTCTACATGGTTCCCCAGCTCCAAGGCGCCGGGCTGACGCTGTCCACCATCCTGCCGACCCCGGCGTGGGTGGGCGCGGTGCTGGTGACGGCCATCGTCGGGTTCAACGTGATCGCCGGGGGGATGCGCGCGATCACCGTGGTCCAGGCGTTCCAGTACTGGCTGAAACTGTTCGCGATCGCGCTGCCGACGTTCGTGCTGTGCATCGTCTTCTTCGGCGGCGGCGCCCCCGGCGGCTACCGGCCGCTGAGCGAGTCGGCGCCCCCGGTCTTCCCGAAGGAGACCACCGTCAAGGTGCAGGACGACGTCGTGGTCAAGGTGACCACCCGGACGTTCCTGCGGGCGCAGGGCTACGTCGACGGCGCCCCGTCGAGCGGGTTCGTGGTGTGGGGCCCGGACCGCACGCACACGGTGTCCGACGGGACGACGCTGGAGTTCGCCGCGGGCACCCCGGTGCCGGTGCTGTCCAACCTGCCCGCGAACAACGCCGACTGGCTGCACCCGTCCTCGGACAACCTCGGCGACCTGCTGCAGACGTACTCGCTGATCTTCGCGACCTTCCTCGGCACCATGGGGCTGCCGCACGTGCTGGTCCGCTTCTACACCAACCCCGACGGCAAGGCCGCGCGCCGCACGACCGTGCACGTGCTGCTGCTGCTCGGGCTGTTCTACCTGTTCCCGACGATGCTGGGCGCGCTGTCGCGGATGTACGTCCCCGAGCTGTTGCTGTCCGGCAACACCGACGCCGCGGTGCTGCGGCTGCCCTCGGCGATCCTGCCGGGGCTGGGCGGGCAGATCCTGAGCGCGGTGACCGCGGCCGGCGCCTTCGCCGCGTTCCTGTCGAGCTCGTCGGGGCTGCTGGTCAGCGTCGCCGGGGTGGTGTCGACCGACATCCTGCCCGGTCGTGTCCGTGACTTCCGGGTCGCGACCGGGATCGTCATGCTCATCCCGCTGTTGCTCGCGCTGGCGTTGCGGCCCGCGGACCTGTCGATCTCGGTGGGCATGTCGTTCGCGTTGGCCGCCTCGACGTTCAGCCCGCTGCTCATGTTCGGGATCTGGTGGCGCAAGCTCAGCTGGCCCGGCGCGATGGCCGGGATGATCGTCGGCGGCGGACTGGTGCTTGCCGCGCTGACGACCAACATCGTCAGCGGCTACACCGGCGGCTGGGCGCCGTGGTTCACGATGCAGCCGGCGCTGGTGACCGTGCCCGCCGCGTTCCTGACCACCTACCTGGTGAGCCGGGCGACCGGGTACGGCAGGCCCGACGACGTCAACAGTGTGATGCTTCGGCTGCACGCGCCCGATCCGCTCGGGTTCATGCGCGATCGGGCGGTCGCGCGGTTCGGTCAGGCGGAGGAGAAGACGCGCACGGGGATCAAGGGCAAGCACCGCAAGTGATGACCCCCGCACGGGGGGTGAACATGACCCACTTGGCGGTTCCGGCACCCAGGGTGAACCTCAACGCACCCGGGTCGATGACATCCGGCTGCGCATTCAGACATAATGCCGGTAAATGCCTGGGTAATTGTCTACTCAGCGTTATTGCATTCACTCAAATGTATGAGCTTATTTGGGGCTGTTAGAGGGGCATGATCTCCGTAATGCCGAGATCAATGCTGGTTCACCAAGGCGACGTGAACAAAGTGTCACTCGAAAGTGGCGTGTCTACCCCCGATCGGGGGCTTACGAACCATGCCGAGAATTCTTTACGGTCCGTTGCCACTCCAGTACGGCGTGTACGAGATACGAGAAGGGTGGGAGATCCGCAGTGAGTAGCACCGAACAAGACCCCGTCGGCGGGACGGGGACGGAGACCGATTGGGAGCGTGTCCAAGCGAGTCCCGAGTTCGTGCAGCTCCGGCACCGGCTCCGAACATTCGTCTTCCCCGTGTCGGCGCTGTTTCTCCTCTGGTACCTGCTTTATGTCCTGCTGGCCGACTACGCGCACGGCTTCATGAGCACCAAGCTGTTCGGCAACATCACGGTGGGCCTGGTGTTCGGCCTGCTGCAGTTCGTGTCCACCTTCGTGATCACCGGGCTCTACGTCCGCTACGCGAACCGCAAGCTGGACCCGGTCGCGGACAAGATCCGCGCCGAGGTCGAAGGAGAGACGCACCGATGACGCTCGCCGCGGGTGTGGAGGGCAGCAACTCCACCCTCAACATCATCATCTTCCTGGTTTTCGTCGCGATCACGCTGGTGATCGTCTTCCGGGCCAGCCGCAACACCAAGACCGCGTCGGACTACTACGCCGCCGGGCGCGCGTTCACCGGCCCGCAGAACGGCATCGCGATCTCGGGCGACTACCTGTCGGCGGCGTCGTTCCTCGGCATCGCCGGGGCCATCGCGATCAACGGGTACGACGGTTTCCTCTATTCGATCGGCTTCCTCGTCGCCTGGCTGGTGGCGTTGCTGCTGGTCGCGGAACTGCTGCGCAACACCGGCAAGTTCACCATGGGCGACGTGCTCGCGTTCCGGATGAAACAACGCCCGGTGCGCGCCGCGGCGGCGATCTCCACGCTGGCGGTGTCGTTCTTCTACCTGCTCGCGCAGATGGCGGGCGCGGGCGGCCTGGTCAACCTGCTGCTCGGCATCGACAGCAACCTCGGCCAGGACCTGGTGATCGCCGTCGTCGGCATCATCATGATCATGTACGTGCTGATCGGCGGCATGAAGGGCACCACCTGGGTGCAGATCATCAAGGCCGGGCTGCTGATCGTCGGCGCCTTCGCGATGACGCTGTGGGTGCTCGGCAAGTACGGCTTCAACCTTTCGCACCTGTTCCAGGCCGCGGTCGACAAGGGCGGCAAGGCCGGTGAGGCGCTGCTCGGGCCGGGCAAGCAGTACGGCAAGACCGGCACGACGAAGCTCGACTTCCTGTCGCTGGGCATCGCGCTGGTGCTCGGCACCGCGGGCCTGCCGCACGTCCTGATGCGCTTCTACACCGTGCCGACCGCCCGCGACGCGCGGAAGTCCGTGGTGTGGGCGATCGTGCTGATCGGCGTGTTCTACCTGTTCACCCTGGTGCTCGGCTATGGTGCGGGCGCGCTCGTCGGGCCGGAGAAGATCGCCAAGGCGCCCGGCACGACGAACTCCGCGGCGCCGCTGCTGGCGCTGGAGCTCGGCGGCCCGGTGCTGCTCGGGTTCATCTCCGCGGTCGCGTTCGCGACGATCCTCGCGGTGGTGGCGGGCCTGACGATCACGGCGTCGGCGTCATTCGCGCACGACGTCTACGCGAACGTGATCAAGCGGGGCAAGACGAGCGCCGACAGCGAGGTCCGCGTCGCCCGCATCACCGCGCTGGTGATCGGCGCGGTCGCGATCCTCGGCGGCATCCTGGCCAAGGAGCAGAACGTCGCGTTCCTGGTCGCGCTGGCGTTCGCGGTGGCGGCCTCGGCGAACCTGCCGACGCTGCTGTACTCGCTGTTCTGGAAGCGGTTCAACACCCAGGGCGCGCTGTGGAGCATCTACGGCGGCCTGATCGTGACGATCGTGCTGATCGTCTTCTCGCCCGCGGTGTCCGGCAAGCCGGTCGACGTGAAGACGGGCAAGAGCGCGTCGATGATCCAGGGCGTCGACTTCCACTGGTTCCCGCTCGACAACCCGGGCCTGGTGTCCATCCCGATCGCGTTCGTCCTCGGCTGGCTCGGCACGATCCTGTCGAAGGAGCACAACGCGAAGAAGTACGCCGAGATGGAGGTCCGCTCCCTGACCGGCGCGGGCTCCGAAAAGGCCTAGCAGCACCGAGTCTCCAGTGTCATGAAAGGGTCTTTCAGGGCAAAAATTGCCCTGAAAGACCCTTTCATGACACCCGCCTCACGCGCGCGAAACGGGGCTTCGTGGGACCATGGTCGGCGTGGTGAGCCCTGCAGAAATCCCGACCGTCGCCGTCCGTGACCTGCCCAAGGACGCTGTCGCGCTGCTCGACGTCCGCGAGGACGACGAGTGGGCCGCCGGGCACGCGCCCGGCGCTGTGCACATCCCGCTGGGCGAACTGCCCACCCGCGTCGACGAGCTCGCAAAAATGCCCGACGACCAGCCGGTCTACGTGATCTGCCGCAGCGGCGGCCGGTCCGCTCGGGCCGCCGCGTGGCTCAACGCCAGCGGCTGGGACGCGGTCAACATCGAAGGCGGCATGCACTCCTGGGCGGCCGAGGCCCGCCCGATGACCGGCGACAACCCCGGCGCCGAACCCGAGGTCCTCTAGCCCGTGCACCCAGGCCAGTACCCGCCGCCGAGTCAACCGGGACCCCCGCTGCACCCCGTCCCACCGGGGTATTACCAGCGACCGATGGGCCCGTTCCCGCCGGGGCCCGTCCAGCAGGGGCCGCCGCGCCAGCCGCAGCAGCCGCGCTACCGGGTCCGCTGGGTCGCGTCGCCGCCGCCGAGCGCCTGGCCACGCCGCCGCCCCGCCGCGCCCGAGCCGTACCTGGGCCCGCCGTCGTATCCGGTGCCGCCGCGCTGGGGCTTCCCGAACCTGGTCTGGCGCCGTCCGACGGCCGTTCCCGGCACCGCGTCCGACGCGGTGCGCCCGGTCGAGCGGATGCGGGTGCTCTCGCGCAGCCTGCTCGCCGTGCTGTGGACGTTCTCCGCGCTGGCCGTGCTCGCCGGCGCGGCCGAGATCTGGCGCTACGTCCTGCTGGTGCAGAGCCGCGATTCCGCGCTCGACACCTCGGTGGTCGCGTTCTCCGACGGGTTCGTCATCACCGCCGGTCTGCTGACGACGATCCTTTCGCTGCTGCCCGCCGGGCTGTCGCTCTGGTGGCTGATGGTTGCCAGGACCGCCGCCGCCGACGAGACCGGCGAGGATCCGCCGCGCCCGAGCTGGCAGGTCCTGGTCTGCCTGCTGGTCCCGGTGGTGAATCTGCTGCTCGCCGTCTCGATCGTCACCGAACTCGAGCACGCCGTGCTGCGCCGCTCGCGCTCGTCCCGGCCGAAGCCCTCGCGGCTCGTACTCTGGTGGTGGGGCGCCTGGGTGCTCAACTGGCTGCTGCTGGGCCTCACGATCGCGTGGCGGTTCCGCGACGGCGTCCAGGCGATGGCCGACGGCGTGGTGCTCGTCGCGCTGACGGACCTGTCCGCGGCCGCGCTCGCCGTGGTCACCGCGCTGCTCGTGCGGCGGATGTCGGAGCTGCTCGCCCCGGTCGACCGCGCCCGCCTGCGTTCCCTGCGCGTCCTCAAGGTGATTGGCGCCCCCGAGCCCGAGCTCCGCACCGCCCGCCCCACCGGCTCCGCTCGCTGACTTCGTGACCGTTCCGCCGCTGACGGTGAGGCCGGGCTCAGGCGACGTCGTACTCGGCTGCGCCGCTAGAGCAGCTCCCGCACCCTGAAACGGGAGCAAAGGTCCTTTGCTCCCGTTTCAGGGTAAAAGGCCTGGTCAGAGCGTTACCCGAAGGTCGTGGAGCCCCCGGATCACGAACTCCGGCCGTCGCGAAGGCGCCGCCGCCAGGCGCAGGCCGGGCAGGCGGGACGTCAGCGCGGCGAGGGCCGCTGCGATCTCCACCCGGGCGAGGGGGGCGCCAACGCAGTAGTGGATGCCCATGCCGAAGCCCAGGTGAGCGTTCGGCGTGTGGGCGATGTCGAGGACATCCGGCTCGGCGAACACCGCCGGGTCGCGGGCGGCCGCGCCCAACAGGGCACCGATCTTCTCGCCGCGAGCCACCGTGAAACCGCCGATTTCGACGTCCTCGGTCGCCGTCCGCTCGAACAGTTGCAGCGGCGAGTCGAACCGGATCAGCTCCTCCACGGCCAGGTCCAGCAGCGCCGGTTCCGCGATCAGCCGCTCCCACTGCGCGCGGTGCGTGAGCAGCGCGAGGACGCCATTGCCGATGACGTTCACCGTCGCCTCGTGCCCGGCCATCAGCAGCAGAACCGCCGTCGCGACCAGCTCATCCGGGGTGAGTTCGCTGCGCAGGAGGTCGCTGATGATGTCGTCACCGGGTGCCGCAGCGCGCTTTTCCGCAAGCGATCGAAGGTACTCGACGAACTCGGCGGCGGCACGCTCGGCGGCGTCGCGCGCCTTCTCGGGCAGGTCGAACTCGTACATCTTGACGATCGCGTTCGACCACGGGACCAGGCGCGGGCGGTCTTCGTCCGAGACGCCGAGCAGTTCGGCGATCACCGCGACCGGGAGTGGCTGGGCGAGGTGCGTCAGCAGGTCGGCCTCACCGTCGGCCCTGATGGCGTCCGCCAGACCGTCGACCATGTCGGTGGCGAAACGGGCGACCATCGGCCGCAGCCGCTGTACGTGCCCGCGGCCGAACGCGCCCGCGATCACGCGGCGGAGGCGGGTGTGCGCGGGCGGCTCGTTCTCAAGTAGGGAGTTCCGGTGCAGGAGGTTGAACGACGCGAATCGCTCGGCGGGTTGGGCGTCGGCCCAGACGCGGCCGAGCCCGCGGTGCCTGAGTACAGCTGAGCACGCAGCGTGTGACACCGCGACGGCGATCCCGAGACCGTCGCAGTGGTGTACCTCGCCGCGCTCGCGGAGGTCGGCGAAGAACGGGTACGGGTTCGCGATGAAGGCCGGGTCGGCGAGGTCAAACACTCGCCGACTGTAGCTCTGCCCAGCTGTAGCATGTTGTCACGTGGTGGCCGAGATCCACGGCGAGCGGCTTGTCGACGACACACGTCCTGATCGTGTGAGCACCGCCTCCGGATCCCGCGGTGACCGCGGCGCGGCAGGCGACATTGTAGAATCGAGTATGGGCGATGGCTGACGAATCGAACCGCGCTCCCGCCAACGAGTCACCGAAGGGCGAGTTAGTCGGCTCAGTCTGGCTACCCCCAAAGCCAGACCCGGTAACCGGACAGCCCTTCCCGCCGCAAGGCCCCGCATATGTGCGCAGTGACCAAAGTCCGCCCGAGTTCGACCGGGGCCGGGACACCACCGTGTCCGGAAAACACCGGCCGCCCCCCGATCAGGGCCCTACCCTTGCCTGGTATCGGTCCAGTCGACGCAAGGGCTTGATCTTCGCGGTCGTGCTCGCGGTTGTCGTCGTTGGTATTATTTTTGTCTCTCATGGCTTCGTCACCGACTGGCTCAGTGTCTGGTGGATGTGGTTGCTGGTCGCGGGCTTTGCGGCGCTCATGTACTTCAGTGTCAAGGCCGAGAACTGCGCGGCGGGCGCGGAATGGGTGATGGAAAACAAGACCTGGATACGCACCTACGAGCTCAGATCGATCAAGGCGTACACCTACAGCAACTCGCTAAACCTACATTTCGTGGACAGTGCTGGCCGGACGTTGAAGATCAACCTCAGTCGTCTTCAAGATGATCGGCGTATCTGGGACCTTGTCTACAACGGAATTCTGCATTCAGTGGTCAAAAATGCGGCCGACACCAACCAGCTTGCCCGCGGAAGCCTGAAGCTCCCCGAATCGGACTAAGAGTCCGGTGGCAGTGCGCGGATCTTCCGGGTCTATCGGCCGGTGCCGCTGCACTATCACCAGGAATGCGACGAGAACCTGTACATCGTCAGCGGGCGGGGCCTGTTCCATCTCGACGGGGTCGAGTACGAGGTCGGGCCGGGCCGGTTCCTGCACTTCGAGCGGGGGAAGGTGCACCAAGACGGCTGTACTAGAAACACGCGAACTCAAGGCGGTGTCTAGTGCCTCCGCCAGGGAAGATCGCATGTCAAGAGCGTCATACTCATCGAGTATGGCGCTCTTGTGCGTCTGAGGTGCGTCCTGCTGGCTGTTCGGCGTCGCTTGGGGTAGATCGACGTCATAGAGTGTGTAGGCCGCCACAAGGCTCTTGAACGGCTCCCGCAGCTCGTAGCTCGTGACCGCTGCTGACACATGGTCAACGTCCTGGACATGGAGCCGAGTGAAAAACGCCTTGTTCAAGATGCTACGGACGATCTCGCCACCATCGGCGTAGACGGCTTGCGGATTGTTGAGCAGATCGAGCGCCTTGTAAAACACTTGGCGGCCTGTCTCAAGCTGTAGCTCAGTCTGGCTAAGTTGGTGCTGTATGTCGCGGCGTTCGGCGCGAAGCACTTGGACTTTCTCGCGTAAGCGGTCTTTCGGCCAGTCTTCTTCTGCCGCCAAGTCTAGGAAGTAGCTCTCTTTACGTTCGATCTTGGCGAGACGTT
This sequence comes from Amycolatopsis sp. H20-H5, assembly GCF_035828755.1. Classification (NCBI taxonomy): domain Bacteria; kingdom Bacillati; phylum Actinomycetota; class Actinomycetes; order Pseudonocardiales; family Pseudonocardiaceae; genus Amycolatopsis; species Amycolatopsis sp. H20-H5. The sequence continues at coordinate 10,295 of NZ_JAYMZS010000090.1, forward strand.
GTCCAAAGGCCGCGCGCATGTCATCAGTCAGGTTGTAACTAGATGCGACGGCCTCATTTACATCCTTGCGCAGGGCGACTCTGAACTCGTCTGGTAGGCAAACCGCGTTGCCATAATGTAGCTCGACAGCTTTTTCCATAATCGCAACCGGAATATACGGTTGGTCACACATTTTGTCCTCACGGCCACCACAAAAGAAGTAGAAATAAACTCCCCCGCGTCGCCCTTGAGCGCGCTGCAACATAAACCGTTGCTTGCACCGGTCGCAAAATACGACGCCCTTTAGGTAGTGGTGGTGCTTCCGGTTACGGATACCCGCGCCCGCATGTGAATCAAGTACCCGTTGCACCCGATCAAAAAGTTCCTCAGAGATGAGTGGTGTGTGGTGGCCTTTGTACTCCATCCCTTTGTACAGAATGTAACCAACGTAATACCTGTCGCGTAACAGTTTGGAAAGTGTTTTCTCACTTACCGGTTGATTTGAGCCGGGCATACGCAACCCGAGATCAGTCAGCTTGTCGCGAAGCGCGGGAACATTCGTGTAACGCCCCGTAGAATACAGCTCAAAAGCCATGATCATGTATTTAGCGCGCATGTCGTCAACGGTGATCGTATTAACTTTGCCACCCTCAATATTGCTTGTGGTATTAAGATACCCAAGCTTGGCGCGGCCGTTCGTTCCGCCGTTTTGTGCTTTGTTCAACATCTTTGTACTGATGTCGTCGCCACTACGCCTAACGTCCATCCAGTTGATAACGTCAGTAATCGCCTCCATACCTTCGCCCATGTAACCCTCGCCAAAGTTTTCTTTGGCGGATATAATCTTGACTCCCAACTTATCAAGCTGGTCTTTGATAATCGCCGCTTCAATGTAGTTTCGGAAGATGCGAGACCGCATGTAGATGACTACATAGTCAACATCTCGCTTATCTACAATGCGTTGCAGTAGTTCCCGAAAAATAGGGCGCTTTGCAATGGATTGGCCGGAGTACCCCGGTTCAACGTACTCACCGACCTTGAGAGCGCCTAGCTCCCTATTCTTTCCGTCGCAGGCAATTCGTTGCGTCGGTATCGAGTTGCCCTCAGGGTCAATGTCAATCGCGGTATGCATTTGCTTTGCGTCGGACACTCGAAGCAAGTACACCGATCGTTTAACGGCGGTTGTGTCAGCAGTACTCATGGTCACCCCGTTTCTTATTTACCTAGTTAGTTGATTTATCGGAAACTTCAGCGCGAAAGTAGACAACCATACGGCCTATAGAGTCATCGGTCAGGTGGTACTTCTGCCGCAAGTAGTCCTCAAACGCTGGTAGCTCTCGCTTGGCCTTGCTGCCCATCTTCGCAAGGAGATCAAACAAGTCCATCCCTAACGCTTCGCTGAGACTGATAAGCGTGGGGACTGTCGGCAACATCGCACCACGTTCCAGTCGGGAGATAGTCGAAGCCGCAACCCCTGACAAATCAGCAGCCTCCGCAAGCGTCAAGCCCGCCGCCCGCCGTTTTGCACTTATATATCCACCGATACCATTAGAAATAGAAGCCATAGCCCCTCCGTGATTTATTGCCCAATTATTGCACACGTTTTGCGTACACGCAATATTTATGAAGATTCCAGCTCTCGGAACAGGGTAGCGGCCAATTTCTCTTGCGTCGTAACCCTGTACGTCATCCGTAGCGTGCCCTGGTTGGCTATCTCCCGCGCGATTGCATCCGCTCGGCTATCGCCAGGGGTTGCGAATACAACATGCGGTAGAACGCCGTTCGCGCCCTCAGTGCCAGTCATGGCAAATCGCTCATACGCTGCAATTTTGGCACGAATACGTCCAAGATGCTCGCTACCCTGGTCGATCTCCAGCCACGACGTTGCGTCATAGTTGTCATCTTCGACGATAACCAACCCGTCCGGCCGCAGAAACCCACCGTGACCATCCGGCCACCAGCAATTCGGCTCCGTGTGAAACGTTCGGAGTTTGGTAGCTGTTTGGCGCGAAAGTTCGACCAGCGAGACGAACGTTTCGCTAATCGCCAATGTGTGGCGCAAAAACATATCGCCAGGCGTTCGCGGAGAGCGCGTGCGACCGTTCGGCGTGCTACCATTGAGGAGATCCGCCATTCGTTGACCCATCCGGCCAAGGCAGTAAATGAGTCCAGCTGAACCGGCACGCACGCCACCAATTGGCCGCTCTAAAGCGCCGACGAGTTCTAAGTCAACCAGTCTTTTTAATACACGTCGTCGAATATGGCTTTGATGTTCATCTGAATGGTGTGTAAAGGAGAGGCGTTCAAGCTGTGCGCCGGTTAGCAATCGGACACGAGCAAGATGTCCAATGATCTCCTTGTCACGTTCACTGAGCCGTTCCGCCAGGCTTGCTACTTTTGCCCAGCTTGCACGTAGCCCGTTCATAGTGCTCTCCAGGGGAGAACATGAGTCGTTGGCAAAACTGGTCGCCTCGTAGGGTGTGACCAGGCGGTTCCGCTGTCAGTACTCAACGCGACCAAACGGCCGACGGGACAGGTGGTGAGGTAGTTCATAGTTGGCCTCCTTTGGCTCGCTTGTTGGTGCGTTTAGCGCTGAGGTTGATGCGGTCGGCTAGACCAGCCTCGATTACCGCAACATCGACGGCGTAGCGGTTGAGACTCCGTGCCATCACGTCAGCGCTACTTTTAAGACTCGCCGGTGGCGGGTTGGTCAACGCTGTTACTGGGGCAAGCGTTGCACCGTAAACTGAGGGACGCAACGCGACCTCGTGGGCACCCAATCCTTGCAAATCGTCGGCAGTAAGTGGCGCAAAACGTGGCGCTAGAACACGCGCATCTTCATGTTCGACTTGAAACACTAGCTGGTTCCGCGTTGTGCCAAGCACGGCACTCTTCAGCTCTGGTGGCAATTGCCCCATATGCTGATGTGCCAGTATAAGGCCTAACCCCAAACCGCGCGATTGAGCGAGCATATCAGCGAGATCGAGCGGTAAACGCATGACCTCCTGAAATTCGTCAGCGTACAGCCAGGTTGGGCGTCGTCTTTCGCGCGGGATATCTGCTCGGGCAAGCGTTGCTTGCCAAACCCCAGCCATGACCAATGAGCCGACAAGCGCGGTTGTTTCAGCGCCTAGGAGACCTTTCTTGAGTGGCACGAGGATTATTTTCTTCTTCGTAAAGGCGTCGGCGAGGTCTACGCCTTGGCTTTGTCCGAGGGTTAGCCGGAGCGGCGTTGACAGCGTGAAATTCCTGAGCTTGTTGAGTACTGGCGAAATGACCGTCGCTCGTTCGCCTTGACTAAGATTGCCGTACCAAGTCCAGAACGCACGTAAGGCGGGCGGCAACGGTTGACCAGTTATGAAGTTGCGAAACTGGTCATCGGTGAGCAGCTCGGGTAACTCCACCAGCGTCAGACGGCTTCCGTCAACGGCGTGCGAGTTGACGAGCGTCAGTAAGCTTGCCCGCAGGATGTCCGCTGTTCTGACCCCCCAACTCGCGTGGTACACCGAATGTAGGACAGACAATATGTGTTCGGCCGACAGTTCACGACTCCGCTGATCGTGTCCAAGTGCTAGCGGGTTAAAGCCAACAACGTTCTTCGTGTTTGAGGGGTCAATAATGATCACGTCGTCACGGCGATGTTCTGGCACGGTGTCTATGACATCGTGCACTAAGTCACCGCGGGCATCAATAACCACCATGCCGTCGCCGTTCTCCATATCCTGAAGTATCAGGTTTTGCAGGAGCGTACTTTTACCGCTTCCTGTCGGTCCGAGTACCCACAGATGGCGTAAGCGGTCACTTTTCAATAGAGCGATTGGCCGCTTGTCGCCAACGTAATTGGACTCTCCGATCACGAGGCCTCTGCGCGCGACACTTGGCGGCGTCGGCAACGTGCGAGCAATTCCGGCTGGCATACCAGGTAACCGCATGCCATCGGCCGCCATTCCAACGAGTCCGGCGGCCTCCTGAACATTCAGGAGCAACGGGTACTTAGTGAGCGGCAACTGTAGCGTCTGCATACGGTTGACGGCGCTACTCATCGGGATATACCAACGTTTGAGGAGCCGGACACCGGGCGAGTCCATACCGCCAAGCGTCAGCCATACCCGGTGGAATAGTCGCAAACCATGTGCCTTATCCGTGGCTTGGACACCGACGCGTACAGACGCCATGAGGAGGGGCGATTTGTATTTGCTCCGTTGTTCCCGCACGGCCTCAGCTGTCGCGAGAACTTCGCTGTCAAGCCACCACGGTGTTGCATCTCGCGTATCTGTTTGAGACGGCACTCGCCGCGTCGTTCCACTAAATATCCACTGGATTGTCACACGGTCGCCTTTGGCGACTGGTTGTAGTGACGACAAAACGTGCTGCGACGTTTCCGCCGCTCTCGCGACATCAAGGGGACGTGTTTCGTCAGTCAGCATCCCCTCAGCCGCCACGTTGAACTCCGGACGCGTTGCAAAGTAGTCAGGCACTTCGTCAGCTCGAACATTGGGCAGCGATGCCTGAAGACTCGCCAAAACTGGCCGTTGCAGTCGTGCGGGCATGAGGACGGTATGCGTGATCGTGCCGTGGTCGGCCGTAATCTCCAAGGCTACGGGCGTGTTCGGAATCAGAAACCATTGCGGGCTTTCTGTCATAACCTGTACCCGTGCCAACCATCGAGCGATATCCCCCGTTGTGGTTGTCCCCGGAAGCCGGAGTTGCATAGCGACAAGCGACCGCCGCCAGTTTTTGCCATCCAAGAGCCGACCGGCGAGAACGACCCATAGGAGAAGCAAACCACCACCGACGATCGCAAGCGCGGCCATCATGAAGGTCTATCCTTGTCGGTGTCGGGCTTGGCATTTCTAATTTCTGCCTGCTCGCGTTCCCGAATTTCCCGGCCTAGCTGTATAATTGCCTGCGCCACCAGCGCGACGTCAGGGTTCTTTCGTTGTTCTCCTCGTACACGTATTCGGCGGATTTTGCCCATATTTACCTCCATTCACCTAAGCTTGTATTTGCGCTAGGGATTGCGTGCACGCAAAAGCCCCTTAGACTCTTATATTTGCGTACGCGCAAAATGGCAAGAGCGGGTGTAAATTCGGCTACACCGACCAAACAGGGTTTACCAGGGGTCGAATGACAAGCGACACAAACTTGTCATTTTGACAACGTTGTTCGGTCGTTAGGTTTTTCGGTTGTCTACTCGCGCGGTCTGAGTGGGGCGCTCGACTTGCAATAGTTGTCGAACGCCCCACTCAGACAGGTTCACAAAATCAGAACGGCGAGTAACCCGAATCAAGCGTGTCGTCCACAGCCAAGGTCTCGCGCGTCACCGAAGCGTGGCGCTGCTCGACCACCAGCCGCAGCCGCTCCGTCTGCCGTTCCAGTTCCTCAACCACGAGCTGCTGTTCGCCTACCGTAACGGCCTGGAGACTCTCCACGGCTTCCAGCCGTTCGACAGTGGACTCCAGCAGCTTGGTCAAGCGGCGAATCTGCACGACCAGATCTCCGGGGTAGGCGTGCTTGGGTTCGGGGGTACTCATCTGCGGGTTCCTCTCTTCTTGGTGTTGCCCATCAGGTGACGGGCGGTACGAAACCACTGGTGACCTCGGCCAATGCTGTAGCCGGCCGAAGCCGCAAACAGGACAAGCAAGGCGGTACTCACGCCTTGCTCCGGCGGACGACCACCGCCACCGTTCCGGCCGCCAGGCCAACCACCAGCAGCCAGAAGACGACCGGGCTGAGAACGGTGTAGAGAATCATGCAGCCGAACCACAGCAGGAGCGGCAGGCACAGCAGGAACAGCGCGAGGTAAAACAGCATGGGGGTACCCACTTTCGGTATGCAGGGGGATGGAGTGAGGGATTACCGGCGGCGGCCGACGAGCACCCACACCAACGCGGCAAGCGTGGCGACGGCCGCCAGTGCCGGAAGTGCCGGGCTGACGATGCCGTACAGGGTGTTCCAGCCCGCGGTGACGATCTGCATGAGGCCAGACGGCAGGATGGGCGATAGAATCGCCAAGATGAGCCGTAGCACGATGCCGACCAGCAGCAGGCCGCCGATGACGGCGGCCACGCGGCCGACTGCGGAGCCAAGGCCGTGTTTCATGTGAGGGGTACACCTCCCTCGTTCGATGAGGAGACACAGGCCGCAAACCGGGGTGGTGGGAACCGATCGGCTTGACGGTGACTGCCTGACGAGAACGACAGTTCCAGTCGCGGCACCAGGTGACCAGCGATAGCAGCCTCGCTGACCGGTCATCTTCGGGGTCGTCGCAGGTCAGAAGCTCGTCAGCGCCCGGTCACGGTGACCGGTCAAGCTGTCCAAGTCGAGAGGTTGAGCACGCAGCAAGGAGCTGCGGCTCTACATGCCCTGGTCAGGTTGCTCGGGAGGCCGTTGTTCGAGGGGTGGCGTTGGCGCGTAAGGCAATTCAGGAGGCAATCCAGGCCGGTAGGGGTCTTCTGAGAACGACACATCAGCCAACAGTAAATCTTGGGCTTTTAGGATGCCGAGTTTCTTGTATATTTCGTCTAAACGAGCTTCGGTATTGATACGCTCATTCTCCAAAGCTTGTATTCGCTCCAGGCGTTTTTCATGCGCACGCTCATAGATTTCAGCTCGCCGCTGAGCCTCCATGTCTTTCCAACGGTCGCGGTGACTGCGCCAGTAAGAATCATAGCTGCCATAAAAGTCGTCGTAGGCTTTCTCTTCTGGGGTATGGTTGTCGAATTGCTCTGTCATGGATAAAACTTCGTTTATAGTACCTATTTATAACATTTCAGTAACGTTTAGTCAATGCTAGAGCTTGGCGTTATACTGGTAGCCCCTAATTGTCGTATAGGCGAGGTGTGCAAGTGGTCGAGGAGTCCCCAGACGGTCAACCGGAGACGACACTTCGACGACAACTGCGACTACTGACCACCGGTGCGGGAATTTGGCGTGACAATCTCGATATGATCCTCAAGACTGAGGCAGCCGACCTAGGTCGACATTGGGTAATCTCGCCTCAGTGGAGTACCGAGAAAGTGCGCGCCCGCGTTCGGAACCAGCTCGTTGATCATCTCGATAACGTTCCTATGGCTGACTCAGGCTTAGGTCATCCCGATAACAGAGACACTCTCAATAAGATTTTCGAGGCCGCGTTTAACCTTTCGAAAATCAGAAATCCTCGAAACGTGACCCAGCGTCAAAAAGACATCCATATGAGTGATAAAAACGCTCGGCGCTGGAAACGTTTCATTTTTAGTGAGATCGAGAAACAGATACTAGATAGTGGCTTTGAGCCTCGCGTGCTACCACCGTCCCTTGCACCTAAATCGGTGCCCAAGAGACAGCCTCGTCCTACCCCTGCCCGGACAGAGGAGCCAACCTCTGATCCACAGTCGTTCGGCGCGGGAATTATTGAGCGGCGCGAGTACCTTGAGAAGATCACGGCATTACTTGCCAATGGTGGCGTCGTCCTTTTGTGGGGTGAAGCTGGTACCGGCAAGTCCACACTTGCACTCGAAGCCGCCCGTAAGTTCTGTCCCGGCCCCGTCGCATTACTGCGTATTGGCGATGAAAAAGTGTTCGCGGCCGACGTGCTTGACGCGCTTCTTGTCGAAGGTGTCGAGCTAACAGGGCTGTCGCACGACGAGTACTGGGCCAAGCTGCGTAGTACCTTGTCTGGAACGCCCCGTCACAGTGTAGTCGTTATAGATGGCCTAGAAAAACAAGCCGACCTGGAAAGTCTCACATCGGCCGTCCCTGTGCTCGCCACTACTCGCCTGCGACCCGACGGCCGAAATGCCGTTTCTCTAGAAGTTAAGGGTTTTGACGACGGTGAATCGCGGGCGTTTGTCAATGCACGGCTTCCTAGTGCTGATCCAGCCGACCGGGCCAGGCTTATTGCAGTGCTCGGGAATCGTCCACTCGCACTCGACCACGCAACGCGGTACTTGCAAGAGGATACTGGCATCGCTGTACGAGAACTGGTACATGCGCTTCATCAGGGGATGAATGTAAGCCTCGACCTTGTGGCCTTGGGCTGTGCGCAGGCTCCGAGCGTTCCCCGACTATACGAAATTGTGCTGGAAGCCATCACTGCAAATGAAGTACTGCGCGAAGTACTCGATGCTTTTCTAGGACTCACGGGCGCGACCGGCATTGTGGAGGACGCGTATTTTGATTTTGTGCTGAGCGCAATGTATACCGACAAGTTGCGCTTTCGTTCCGGTCTTTACGCGCTTGCTCGCTATGGCCTCGTGCGAAAAAAGGGAAATCTCTGGAATATGCACGCGCTTACATGGCAAATACTCCGTGAGTTGCGTGGCTCGGCTCCGCACAAGGTCGAGGCAGACCTTCTTGCTTTTTTGACGAGCAGCGATGACTCATCACCCGTTGCCAAAGGTGACCTCGGCCGACTGCGCGCTCGCATCCTCCAGATGGAGCTACTTGCCGGACGTGATCTATCACCAGGCTGGCATTACTTCTTCATCATTGACATAGCAACGTGGTTTGCTGTCCGTGAATATCGAGCAGACGATGGCAGTGCGCGACACATGACCATGCGCTATCAGATAAGAGAAAGCGGCATCTACTGTGAAGACTTTGCCACGCGGAGCAAACAACTGGTTTCTCGGCAGGATGTTATAGATCTAAATCTCAATATCAAGCGGTACAACATCGTCAGTGACGCGGTAACGCAGAGAGTCGCGAAAGATGGACACTGGGGCGCTGACACAAATCAGCTACAACCGTTCCTTGCTGGTCGTGATAACGAGTTCCTAGTTGAGCGCATTGGTGAGGCCGCCCCTGGTTCAATGGACAACGATCAGCGGCGCGCTTACCTGATTGCCGCCGCCGATCGTATTCATTCGTTTAGCGACAACCATGCTCGTCACGCGCTCAGCCAGTTGAAAGTGCTGACGGACATGACGCTAAACGAGATCATTGAAGATCCCGCAATATTGCCACAAGAAGAGCTACTGACATTCGTCGACTGGTTGATTGACGATGGCTATGCAGAGGTCGCGCTCAAAGCGCTATACCGGGATGTCCAGCGTCAAAAAGTTGCGGTTGGTAGATCGGCAGGCGAAAACTTCTTGATGGTCGCCCGAGCCCTATTGGCTACCGGAAATTTGGATAACGCAGATAAGTGCATCGCTCGTGCCGACGAACAGTTTGCGGCCGAACTAAATCGCCACTACGCAACGCATGGCCTTATTCGTTGCTGCACCCTGCTCCTTGAGCTATTGACGCGCCGAGGCGGGATTACCGGCAAGCAATTACAGAAACTTGCGGCCCGGGTAAAGCAGATATGGGAAGCTCGCCCGTCAGACTTTCACGGACCGGCGACCGAGGCACGATTTTACCGTCTCATCGGAACGACTGAGACCCTGCTCATGCTCAATCAGTGTCTCACAACGAACACCGAGCGTATGAGTGAGGGAGACATCCAACAGGCGTGCGATCATCTCGCAAGGGCGCACAAACTGGCGCTTGCTACATACCGCAGTCGCAGGGAGTGTGCTGCTCTGTACTATGACTTGCAGCTAGCCCAATGGTTCGCTGGTCATATATCTGGAGAAGAAATAATAAAAGAAGCAATGTCGGCGCCGGTATCCGACTCCCAAGGCGAGCTAGCGATCAGGATCTACATAGGCGGGTATATTCACCCCCTCCTCGTTGATACCGAGTGGACATACCGAAGGGTACTGCTCGGCGCAAAATGTATGATCTTGGAAGGTTTAGAGGGCGATGAACTGTGCCTCGATACAGATGAGGTAGAGGGCTTTCGGCGTATCGCAACATATTTTGGTGTTTGGGGTTCAGGTTGGTGGTACAGCGAAACGCTGGCCGTAATGTGCGTCATGGCCTTTATTATTGGGGTACCCACCGCGAAGTACCTCGCCTCCGCCAAAGAAAGTTACGCATACATCGGGCGTGTCGGCCGCTGGGAACAGTTGGAGAAACTGCTATCCATCGATTTCCACGATCGCGAGCAGTTCAGGCAGCAACTCAGCTTCTTCCTGACATGGTAATTCAGTACTCACGGCGTTAGCCCTGTCCACTCGGTAAAGTCTCCGCTTCTAAAAACTCCCGCACGACCTTCCGTGCCTCAGCAATCGGCACTTCGTAGCTGGCCGGAATTTCCCGCACATGTGCCATGTAGTCATAGGTGACGTGACCCGTCAGGGTCTCGTCACCTTCTGTTTGTGCGGCTTCCGGCGTCATGAACAGCACAAAGCCTTTCTCCTGCCCAATGCCCAGAAAGAAGACACCGCGCATCGGGTCACCAGAAACAGAGCATTCGGCCATTGGGGGGACGGGCGTACCTTTGCCGTCTGCTTGCATCTGTGCAATGAGCGCGTCCAGCTCGTCAGGTGTGTGAATCAAGATAGCCGGGTCACCTTCGGAGAAGTCGTTCTCAGGCTCCTGGTTGTACCAGACCTCTAACGTGACCACGGTTGCTTGCCTCCGGTGAATGTCTTCTGGTAGTTCGGCGCATGGACAGTCAAGGTGTAGCCCTCTGGCAGGATAACCGGTACGAGCGTGTCACAGCCAAACAGACCGCGACACGGCCGGTTGTTGAGTACCACGTCGACATGCTTGCGACCTTCCCGCACCATGCGGGCAGCAATCTTCTGTTCGACGTCGGCCGTGGTTGTCAGCTCTCCGCGCTGCGGTATGCCCTTGTCTCGAAGCAGGCGAGCAGCGTCGGCAGCGTCATTATCCCGGCCGCTGACGATCTCGTGGGCCTGGCCATGCTCGTCCACCCAGCGACCATGCGTCTTCTGGCCGCTCATCGTGGTGACCGGGGGCGGTAGCTCCTGCTGGAGGGCTGCTGCTCGCTCCCGGCTCAGCCGTTGGCCGTCTGGTACGTCTGCCGACTTCCGTACAGCCGGAGCCGATGACGTACCGACAGTCCCGGCCACTGGCGTTGCCGGTAGGTCGGCCGCGGGTTCCGCCACGCCGAGCGTGCCGAGGTAGTCCGTCAGCAGGCCAGAAGCGCGACCAACCAGCTCCCGCACGGTGGTGACGGTTTGTAGCGATTCCGCTATGCCGGCCGCTGCACTCTGTAACTCTGGCTGGTCGGAGCCAACTTGTTCCAGCCCCTGGCGGGCGTCGTCCAGCAGCCCGGCGGGCCTGCTCCAGGGCGGCCGTGGGCAACTGTGCGGTCACAGCTCGAACGACTGCGACGACCTCCTCGACCGACATAGCGCTCCCAAGAGATTGGAACACCGAGCTTAGGGGCATATAGGCTGGTGAGCGCCACGTCGCATCCTCCCCCCTGGTGCGAGGTGGCGCTTCTCGTCCACAGGTCCAGGGGCGATGCCGTAGATCGGGACCCGTTGGAACACCGCAACGTATCCGCGGTGACCTGCACTCGATGATGCCGATAGATAATTGGAAATACAAAATCGATCCACAGCGTATTCAGGATGACTGGGAATAACGGTCCCGCTGCGATAATCGCCTCGACACTTATCGGAGCGGCGGTGCACACTACCCCGATGACCGACCCGTTTGAGTCTCAGCCGACGCCCTGGCCCAACCCGCAAGCTGACTTGCTCGCTGGTGATGATGACTGGCATTTCATCGCTTGCATGGACTGGCCTCGGGACCAGTGGATCGGCTACATCGGCGGCTACTGGAAGGCTGCCAGCCTCATCGTCGCCCAGGTCGCAGCCACTGGGCGTGACCAGGACTATCTGGTCTACCCGTTCTTGATGTGCTGGCGTCATCACGTGGAGCTCCAGCTCAAGAACCTCATCATCCAGTGCCAACGCTGCAAGCGTGAAGAGGTCGACTTCCCGCGTACGCACAAGATCGGACCCCTGTGGTCGCGCACCCGGAAGCTGCTCGACGAGGTCTATCGGGATGACGACCGAGCCCGCCTGGACGACGTCGAGCGCATCCTTACCCAACTCCAGGACTTCGATCCCACATCCGAGCACTTCAGATACCCGGTTGCGCGGGACGGTTCGCCGACGCTCGAAGCGCTGCCCCGTGTGCATCTGCGCAAGTTCCACGAGGCGATGGAAGGTGTCGCGCACTACTTGGATGCCACTGATACCGGCCTCCGCGAAAAGTTCGACGCCGAGAGCGAAGCCCGTGAGGCGATGCGTGATCTATACGGTCCCTGACTACTCGGAGACGACAAACGCCAGGCCACAGCACCCAAGTGACCTCGCGTTTGTCGTTCGCGTCAGCTAGGACGTCGCCGGAACTCCCCTCGCCGTGTCGTACAACCAGCCCCGGAAATCCGGCTCACTGGTGTAGACGGTGGGCTTTTCACCGGGGTACTGCGCCGCCGCCCGGCTACAGGTGCCCACGAGCTGCGGCACCCCGCGTACCAGGGCGACCGCCGGGCCGCCAGAGTCACCGGGGCCGGGGCCATCCGTTCCACGGGGGTTGCTGGTACAGATCTCTCCGACCGACTGGCCCGCATCTGCGCACTTGGCCGGTGGGAGCACCTTGGTCTCAAGCTGCTGGAGCTTCAGCGGCAGGTTGCCCCCGCCATCCGGCTGGTCAGCACCCCAGCCGTAGAGGGTGACTCGCTCACCAGGCTTGGCGGCACGGCCGCCGAGCTGGATGGGCTGCTCGTTCACGGGGTGGTCGAGCTGGAGCAGGGCCACGTCATCTACGGGCTGAGCGGGCGCACCGGCTGACCACTGCCAGCCAGGATGCACCACGATCTTGACCACCTGGGCCGTCTCGCCGCCCTGGGTACGGTCCTTGGAGCCAACCCGCACCGAGAACGACTTAGCCGCGGTGGGGATGCCGCCGGAGTCGCCCGGCGGGTCGGTAACGCAATGGGCGTTGGTGACCACCCACGAGCGGAACAACAGCGCCGCGCCGCAGGTGTGCCAGGCCACACGGCCGTAGGTCGGAGCGTCGTACTGGAGCGAGGCCATCCACGACGTATTGCCGGTGGCTTCGTGACCACCCACCAGGTTCGGTTGTACGGCGGCCGTGGCCGTAGCCTGACTACACAGGCTAGCCAGTCCGAGCAGCGCAACGGCAGACGTGATTACAGTCTTTCTCAACATTCCTCTTTTTCTTGGTTGGGCGTACAAAAACCTCCGGGGAATCCGGAGGGGCTTAGGGGGCGCGGGAGGCGGCTGCTCATCCGGTGAAAGTGGAAAAGGTAATGTGGTACACCATGCGGCAGCGACTTTTTGCGTCTGTCACGTCAACCGCCGCAACCCCTCCAACACCCGGCGCATCAGTACCGGGTCAGGACTAGATACTGCCGCGTGCCGTTTCCACGGTGTCGGTTGCTGCTCGACATACGGTCGCTTGCGACATGGCAAGGGCGGCAGGGCCGCCACTGCCGGAAACACTTCGGTCGGTACGTCGTCCACTGGAAGGGCCGGCAATATTTCGGTATTAGCGACGGCCAGTTGTTCGTGGCTTTCTTCCTCGACCAGTCGCGCGGAGATTGCCCGCACGGAAACGCCTTCGTCATCCCACCGTTGCAGGCGCGCAACCCGCTGCCTCCGGACAAAGAAGCGAACGAGTCCAGCCAGCAACAACCCGCCACCGGCAAGCACCAAGAACGCCGCCACCGGGTTCACCGCTCAGGTGGTGGTTCACGGAGGGCATGGCGGCCGGTAGCGCCAGGCGACACAGCAAGCTTGTCGGCGTAGAGGTGGACCGCTTGCGACAAGTCGGTGAGTAGGTTGGCACATTCGTGAAGTTCCTGCGCCGTAAGATACCCCGTGTCTAAACGGTCGGAGATATCTACCAGATGGCGGGTCACCAGTCTGAGAGCGTCAGCTAGCTTCGGGGGCGAATTACACATCGGGAATGTCCTCCCCGCCAGCTTGCAAGGCGTTGACCAGCTCAATCGTTTGGCGCTTCATGCCGGGTCTCCCATACACCAGTCGGACGGGTCGAGGTCATCCGGCAGCGTGTCGTCGGTGACCAGTTCCGCGAAGTGGCGAATCGCCTCGATATGCGTACTCGTTTGGGCGTCACCAACAGCAGTCAGTCGCACCCACGTTCGGCCACGGACACCGCTATATGTTTCGACATATCCAGCGGCGCGGAGGGTGGCAACCTGGCGTGACAAAGTGGTGGCGTTCACGGCAAGGGTGTCGCGGATAAACCCCAACCGGCACCAGGCGTCATGGCGCAGCAACAGCAGGATTCGCAACCGGTGCGCCCCGAGGAGCACCGGGTCGAGGTCACGGAAAAAGGCCAAGTCTTCCAGATTGGTCATATCAGCGGCCGTTCCGGTACGGTTTGGGACCGGTCGGGCGCATGGTGGTGTTGGTGGCTTTCAGGAGTCGCCAGACGGTGTGTACCGATACGTCGTGGTCGGCCGCCAAGCTATACGTGGTTTCGCCTGCTTCGTACGCGGTCTTGAGTCGTTCGGCAAACGCCCGACGCTTGGCGGGATGGTTCCGGCTTGGGAGGGGCATTAGGGCGTCTCCGCTAACGTGACCGTGGGAGTGTTCACATCGCACCAACCTGGCAAAACCAGTTCGGTTGTTTCGCTCGCAGTTCGGTCGTGTGGCGCTCGATCTCACCAGGCAGTTCCGCCAACATGTGGAGGTAGGCAGTCCGTTCGGTTTCGCCGTAGCTTGTGAGCAGTGCCCAACTGGTGGACTCGCGGGCAAGGCGGGTGGTGGTTACATAGCCCCGCGAACGGAGCAAGTAGAAATGCCGCTTCAGGCGGTCTTGCGAGATGCCCGCCAGTTCGCACAAGGCCGTAAACCGTCGCCACTCACTGGTATCCAGCAGGCAGGTAATCCGTAGCCGTACAAGGTCAGACAGCACCTCATGCGGCGCACTGCGGAGGTTGCTCGGACTGGGAAGAGTCATCCGAGTGTCTCCACCAATGCAAACACCTCGGCGTGCGCTTGTGTCTCCAAGCGGTTCAGCAGCATATTTTGCAACAGGGTGTTGCGCGCCAGGTGCCGGAACGTCGGCACGATGACCACGTGCGCCTCGGCGCGTTGGAGTTCTTGCAGCAGATCGGCAAAGGCCTCAAAGCGACCACACTCGAACTCCGGGAAAATGGCCGCCAACTGGAAGCCCTTGTCCTCGGCGAAGTGCCGTAGCTCGTACTCCATGCGGCGCACTTTGGCGTCAGGGATGTCGCACGGCACGCGCATGTAGGCGTAGGCGGCGGGCGTTGCCACCGAAGCTATCGGTGGGCGGGTGAGGAGTGGCGTAGGCATCGGGTCGTCCCTGGTGGCTGGTGAACGGGTGACACCATCCGACCTTGATCGGCAGGTGAT
Source organism: Amycolatopsis sp. H20-H5 (assembly GCF_035828755.1). NCBI lineage: Bacteria > Bacillati > Actinomycetota > Actinomycetes > Pseudonocardiales > Pseudonocardiaceae > Amycolatopsis > Amycolatopsis sp. H20-H5. The sequence goes on from NZ_JAYMZS010000090.1 coordinate 25,501, forward strand.
CGTCACACCAGGCCACCAACCAGGCACGATCTGCGCACACATCCGGCGTTGGTAGGCTTGACCTGCGGGAACGGCACACGGACACCGGTCACGGAGGTGGGACGGCATGGCGGGCAAGCGGACGCGGCTCATCCGGGTACGCAAGGCGGCCGGGTACACCCAAGAGAGCCTTGGTGAGGCACTCAACATGGACACCGCGACAGTCGGGCGGTGGGAGCTGGGCAAGGCCGAGCCGCTCCCTCACAAGCGCGCCAAAGTTGCCCGCTTGCTGGCCGTGTCCCGTGACGAGCTGGAAGCGCTGTTGCAAGAAGGGGTGTCGCCCGCCGAACTCGCCACGCGGCTTCCGGCGGCTCGAGCGTTCTTACCAGCACGCCCGGCTGATGACGACGACGAAGCCGCCGCGTGGGAGCTTGCTCGGCGCGTTGGCGCCAGTGACGTCGGCAACGAGACCCTTACGCAACTGGAAACGATTGTTGACGACCTGGCAATCGCCTATTCGATCACGCCACCCGCTGAACTCGTTGATCGTATTCGCGGCTACCTCAAGTATGTGTCGCAACTTATGGACGCCCGCAAAACGTTAGCCGAGCACCGCCGGTTGTTGGTGGTCGGTGGCTGGCTATCCTTATTAGCCGCTACCGTCCATATTGACCTCAAGCAACCGGCCGCCGCGCGAGCACGCTTGCGCACGGCTGACAGTTTAGCTGTCCATGCCGAACACGATGAAATTCGGGCGTGGGGCTACGAAACCGATGCCTGGTGGTCGCTCACCGATGGCAATTACCACGGTGCCCTTGATCTGGCGCGGCGTGCCCAAGCCTTTGCGCCGATTGGCACCTCGATTGCGATTCAGGCCACCGCGCAAGAGGGTCGCGCATTGGCGCGGCTTGGCGAATCCAAAGCAATGTACGACGCTATTGAACGCGTCAACCGGCTGGTGTCGCCGCTCCAAGTGCCCGACCGACCCGAACACCATTACCGCTACGACCCGAATAAGTCAGTGGCGTACATGGCGACCACGCTGGCGTGGGCGGGCGACCCTGCCGCCGAGGGGTTTGCCCGGGAAATTCTGGCACGACTGGCACCGAACAACAACGTTGGCAAATGGCCGCGCCGGGTGGCGTCCGCCAACCTTGATCTAGCCCTGGCCTTGATTGTCAGTGATCGCATGGACGAAGCCGTTGGTGCAACGCACGTAGCCATAGCGTCCGGATGTGTGGTGCCCTCCAACCACTGGCGTGCGGCCGAAGTAGTCAAGGCGGTGGAAGCACGCAAAATGCCTGACGCCAAGGATTTGCGCGAGGCGTATGAGGAGTTGCGGCGAAGTTCGTAAGGCTCATCAATCGAAAGGGCTACGTGGATGTCCGAAACTAAGGTTGTCATACGTGCAGGCGTTCCGGGCATGGACAGCGAGCGCGCCAACGGCGAACATCGCTATCCGGCCAGCGCAAGCGATTTTATGAAGCTCTTGCGCGAGCAGGGTTTCAGCGTCGAGTATGAACACGAGAGGGCAGAACGAACGCTCGTTGAATTTAAAGCATTCGACGTTTGGGTTCCAGTACTAGATTTTACCCTGAACGTCTTGGCGAATATCCCGGCAAATATTGTTGCCACAGCGATAATGAACTACTTTCACGCCATGCGTCGTGACGTCAAAGACTCGATTTTACATGTAGAGTATTCGATGCGCAAAGAGAATGGTGATGTCGTCAAGTTCAAGGCAGATGGTGCCGGGTCGGACGTCGTGGAAGCGATTAAGGCGTTTGACCTTGACATCCGGGACTAGCGACGGCACGCCGACTGAGGGCGCTAAGCGCTTGCGCGCTGGCAGCAACGCGTATGGGCGTGTGGCGCGACTACTAGCTACCGAGGGTTCCACCCCGGAGCTGCACGCTGAACTGCGGCAATGCCTGCATACTTTGCGCGGAGCTATGAACTATCTCGAATATGAAGATACGGCACAGTTTGAGGTGGCACACACCCGGCTGGACGCGGCGGGCAAGCTGGCACGCGACAGGTTCCCCAAAGGCTGTCTTCTAAAGTTTGAGAACGGGCAGTATCACCAACAATGCCCGGTTGCGCTGGCACACAATCGTGTCGGTATGAGTGTTGGCATGAAGATAAGAGCGATGGAGTGTTCCATATGCGGCGGCGACCCTGACGAGTGTGAGCATATACGAGGCAGGGAGTACAACGGACAGAGATGCATACATAGGATTACCGACGCCGAGATTATGGAAGTTTCGTTCGTTGCACAACCGGCACAACCGGATGCACGAATTGAATCTGTCTCTATCTCGACAAGTGAACTCCGAGATAAGCATGGCGACGGCTTTCGCGCCGGAATGCCGGTAACCTGCGACAACTGTCTATCCGCCTGCGGCGGCGTACACCAGTTCTTCGCTGGTCACTGAATAAGTTAACGGCCGTACTTTTCGGAAAGATGCGGCAATGACGTTCGCGGGTGGACTTGCAATTACTCGCAGGCTTATGCAATTGCTAATCCACCCGCGCGGATGCTATACTTTACTTATCGAGCTAGTAGTTCGAATGTATGACTAAGCAAAAAACCTCCCGGTCGGGGAGGTTTTTTGTATCTATAAGATTGGCGGAGGGGAAGGGATTCGAACCCTTGAATGTATGACTAAATACATTTGTCGGTTTAGAAGGCCGCTGCCTTAAACCACTTGGCTACCCCTCCGTAATGAAAAAGTACCCACGAGCTTTGACGGGTTTTAGCCGATCATCAATGCTCATGGATACTTTTTGGTATGAATGTGCTTGGTGTGCTAAACCTTATATCCCGTTTCAGTCGTGCGCTCTTATATTATAACGTATCGTCAATCAACTTCCAACTATTTTGGTTGTGCTTACTTAGGATGGCTACGTTGTGCAGTCTTTTCGACTTCCGCACTACTTGGAGAGCTTTCCGTTTGACAGTAGCAGGCCACTACTTAGACTGGACTTGATTTATGAACATATTCCGGTATTATTATTCTTGAGGTGCATCCTTGTGTCGCCCCTTGTGCTTCGTTAGCAACCGGCGCACGCTATGTTTGCTGATCTCGAATCGCACAGCTAGATCTTTGGCGCTTGCCCCATCTTGGTACTGCTTGATGAGCAATCGTACTTTCTGGTCTCCAAGTTGTTGTTCTGCAGTCGGCTGCTTCAACTGGACTGGTTTGTCTGATTTGACGCTGTGTTCGACGGTCTCACTACCAGCTTTGATAGCTTTCCGTAGTTGTTCGGTCACGCTGGTGAGATCAGTTAGCAGGTCAGGGCGCTTCTGGTAGTCGGAGAGTAGGTGCACGGTACGCCGCGTATCGACGAGCAGCCGCTGGTGGTGCTGGCGATCGATGTGCCGCGCAGGCGCCCCGACGACATCGTGTTCGTGGATCCGGCGGCCGGTGACGCGGGGACGTTCATGGCCCGCAACGCGGACTGAGCCGGGCGTTCGATAGCGTCTCAATCCGAGCATCAGGAGGCTGAAGTGGGCAAGGGCGCGCGCAAAAAGGGTCCCAAGACGACCGTGGACCGCAAGCCGAAGGTGCGCGACGTCTTCGTCGGGCAGCCGTTCGAGGGCCTGGCCGCCGAGGCCGAGCTGATCGCGATGCGCGAGTTCGTCCCGTCCGCGACGGCGAAGCTGGCGCTGGCCGGTGACGTCGAGGAGACCGTCACGCTCGGCACGGTGCTCCCGATGGCCGCCGCCGCGTTCGTCCGCTCCGACGGTGAACGGTTCGTCGGCATGCAGGTGCAGACGCGCTCCTCGGACATCAGCCGCGACCTCGGCCGGTCCATCCAGTGGGTGCTGCGGGCGAAGCCGGGTGACGTGCTGTCCGTGCCGGACACCACCACGCCGCCCGCCGCCGACGAGCAGTCCCGCCTCCAGGATGTGCTCATCCCGGGCACCGAGCTCGACGTCACCGTGCACACCGACTTCGCCTGGTGGCTGCCCGAGGACGCCGACGCGAGCGGTGACGTCGCGCTCTCGCTCGAACGCGCGAACGCCGCGATCATGCCGACCGAGCGGCTCGGCGCCGGTGCCTACTGGGTGCTCGCCGGGGACAAGGCGCACCTGCGCTGGGTCCGCCCGGAGATCGAGAACCTGCTGATGCAAGCGCTTGCGCGGCTGTCCGCGGCCGGCGAGATCGGACTCGGCGAGGGCTCGCGGTACGCCGGTTCGTTCCGTGCGCACGGTCTGCTCGTCCCGGTCTGGGACCTCGACACCGAGGCGCACGCGCGCGAGTGGGCGGACGGCAAGGACGAGCTCGGCGCCCGGCTGGCGGCCGCGCTGAAGTCCCTCGACGCCGAGCCGCTGAGCTCCGCCGAGCGCCGGGCGCGCGACGGCCTGGTCGGCCGCCAGCTCACCATCCGCTAGCCCGTACGCCGCAACTCGTCGGCGATTCGTGGTCTCTCGTGCGCGAGAGGCCGCGAATCGTCGGTGCGCACTGGCACTATCGGGGCATGATCCTGCATATCTGCGGCACCGAAGAGTGGTCGAAGGTGCCTGAAGACGGCGAGTACCGGGCGCCCTCGCTCGACGCCGTGGGGTACATCCACTGCTCCGACCCTGGCACCGTGGCCCTTCCGGCCAACGTCGTCTACCTCGGCCGGACCGATCTCCTCCTGCTCGAGATCGACCCCGCGAAGGTCGGCGTCCCGGTTCGCTGGGAGGACGGGAACCCGCCGAGTCCCGCCGGTATCTGGTTCCCGCACGTTTACGGCCCCATCCCGCGCGCCGCGGTCGTCGCGGTCCACGAATTCCCAGCTCAGGGCGACGGGAGCTTCCTGCTGCCTGAGACATTGTCACAACGTTGACCTGCGGTTACCCCGAGGCAACCCATCCCCCATCCGGGCGTCCCTCGAAATGAGCACCACAGTCGGACAACCTGAGGGGGAGGTCATGCGTTTTGCGAGTGGCGACGAACTGATGCCTGGAGACATGACCCTGGGAGGAGGCGATACGGTGACCGCTTCCGTGGCCGTCTTCGCAGGGGGCGATATCCGGGTGGTCAGCGAGAGCCGAGGGAAGGAATCGTCCGTGCCGGGCGAGCTCAGTGACTTCGGCGAGTTCGTCCGGGCGAGCCTGCCCGGACTGCTTCGCTATGGCCACGCGCTGACCGGCAATCCGCACGACGCCGCCGACCTGGTGCAGACCGTGCTGGAGAAGATCGGCTCCCGCTGGACCCATGTCCAGCACAAGACCGGCGACCCGCTCGCCTACATCCGCCGGTCGATGGCCAACGCGCACGTCAGCCGCTGGCGGCGGACCAAGCGCGAGAACCTGGTCGCCGACGTGGCGGACACCAAGCCGTTCACCCCCGCCGACCCGTTCGAGCACGAACCACTGTGGCAAGCGGTGCGAGCCCTGCCGCCGAGGCAACGCGCGGTCATGGTCCTGCGTTACTACGAAGGACTGTCCGAAGCCGAGATCGCGGCGGCGCTGAGCGTCAGCCAGGGCACAGTGAAGAGTCAGGCGAGCAAGGCGATTTCCTCGTTGCGCACGAAGCTGACCCTGCCGGAATGACCCTGCCGGAATGACCACGGTTTGAAGAACCACCGCCGGAACGACTCGGCCGCTATGAACGGAAGGGAGGGATGCGGGTTGACCGCCTCCGAGGACGAGCTGGAGCGGCGGCTGCGAACACTGTTCGCGGACGAGGCCCTGCAGATCCAGCCCGAGACGCACGCCGAGCAGGCGATCGTCGCCGGGGCCCGGCGTCGTCGCCACCGCCGTCAGGCGGTCCTGTCCGGGCTGTCCGTCACCGCGGCCGCCGTGCTGGTCATCGGCGGGCTGACCGTGGTCAAGGTGCGGGCCAGGGACAACAACGCGGCGATGACGGCGGATCAGCTGCGGGTGAGTTCGGCGCAGGCGCAACCCGCCACTTCCGAGTCGCCGTCGCTGTCCAGTGCCCTCCCGCCGCCCGCGGTGCCGGAAACCGGCGCCCGCACGGCCCCGACCCAGGAGCCCAACGAGTCGACCAGGGTCTCGCCGAAGGACACGCCGACCCCGGTGACCAGCCCCGCCAACAAGGTCCAGACGGGCCCGGTGCTCTCGGCGTACGGGTTCGGCCAGCTCAAGCTCGGTATGACCGAGGCCGACGCCGCGAAGCAGGGCGCCACGCTCACCAAGCGCGAAACGAGCGAGCCTTGCGTGTATTACGACGTCAGCGGCGCCGGAGTGCCGCCCGGCGGCAGCGTGGCGATCTCGCCGGGCAACGGGCTGGTGATCGTGGTCCCGGCGATGCCCGCGCACACGCCGGAGGGGATCGGCGTCGGCTCCACCAAGGACGAGGTCCTCGCCACGTACCCCGGAGCCTCCGACACCACGTCGGCGGTCGCCGCGCCCGCGGGGCCGACGAGCACCTACCGGTTTGCGCTGACCCCGGCCGAAACGGTCGAGCGGGTGGATCTCTACAGCGTCGCCCAGGACTGCGCCGGCTGAAAGCGGTAACAACCAAAAACGAGAAACCCGGGCCTCTCCAGGGGGAGGGCCCGGGTTTCCGTCGTTCTCACGGCCGAATTCGGCGCGAGCGGGTCAGAGCGAACCGCCGGCCACCGGGGGCATACCCGCGTCCGCGCCGCCGTCGCCGACGGACTCGCGGTGCAGGTGCGCCTCGACCTCGAACAGGTTGCCGTTCGCGCGCTTGATGATGTGAAGCAGCGTCGTCATCTGCGAGATCTCCTCGACCTGCTCCTTGAGGAACCACTGGGTGAACTGCTCGCCCATGTAGTCCTCTTCGGCGCGGGCCGCTTTCGCCAGGGTCTGGATGTCGGCGGCGACCTCCTTCTCCTGGGCCAGCGCGAGCTCGACGAGCTCGGTCACCTCGGAGAAGGTGTTGCGGACATCGCCGGTGGCGGGGATCTCGACGTGGTGGTCGGTGTCCATCATGTACTGGACGAGCGCCATCGCGTGGTTGCGTTCCTCGACCGACTGCTTGTAGAAGTGCTTGGCGAGCTGGGGCAGGTCCTCCGAGTCGAACCAGACCGCCAGCGCGATGTACTGCTGGGACGCGTTGAACTCGTTGTGGATCTGCGCCTGCAGCAGTTCGTAGAACTTGGAGCGCGGTTCTTTCTTCAAGAGGGCCATGACTCAAAAGGTACCCGGTATTGCCATTGTTTTCCACTTGTCACTGGTGATGTACCCCCTATTAGGTTACCATTCCTATGGCAAGGCGCGACTAAATAAAGTAAGCCTTCCCTAAAATAATGAAGCATTTTAGGGAAGGCTTACTTTATTTAGTGACTCAGTATTGCCGGGATCAATCAGATCGAGTCGCGCAGCACCGGGCAGGACATGCAGCGCGGGCCACCGCGGCCAGAGCCCAGTTCCGAGCCCGCGATCGGCAGCACCTCGATGCCGGAGGCCTCCAGACGGGCGTTCGTCTCCAGATTGCGCTCATACCCGACGACGACGCCCGGCGCGAGCGCGAGCGTGTTGTTCCCGTCGTCCCACTGCTCGCGTTCCGCGGTCACCGGGTCGAGCCCGGTGTCGATGACGCGGAGCCGGTCGATGCCCATCGCCTCGGCCGCCGCGATCAGGAACGGCGCCGGGCCCTCCACCTTGACCGAACCGTCGTCGGTGGGCCGCATGGTGAACGCGGTCAGCGAGTCGCGCGAAAGCGGGTACATCACGACCGCGTCGGCCGCGACCATCGTGCACACGGTGTCGAGGTGCATGGTCGCGCGGGCCTGCTCGATCGGGACGGCGAGCACGGTGTGCGCGATGCCGTCGGCGAACAGTGACCGGGCCAGCGACTCGGCACCGGCGGCGGTCGTCCGCTCGCCGACACCGATGGCGACCACGCCAGGCGCCAGCAGCATCACGTCGCCGCCCTCGATCGGCGCCGAATGCGCGCCGTACGCGCGGGCGGCGTGCCGGAACCGCGGGTGGTAGGCGTAAACGAGGTCGAACACCGCGGTCTCCCGGCGGCGGGCGGGCATGGTGAGCGAGGAGACCGCCACCCGGTCGCCGATCCAGGCCGAGGAGTCGCGGGTGAACAACAGGTTCGGCAGCGGGTCCACGGCGAAATCGTGCGGGTGGTTCATCATCCTGACCAGTGAGGCGCCCTCGCTGTAGGGCAGCTCCTCGAAGGTCATCCCGGCCATCAGCACCTCGGCCAGCGCGGCCGCGTTCGTGCTGGACAGGTGCGAGCGCAGCGAGTCGCCCAGGTCGGCCCCGAGCCGCCGGTCGTCCACCGCGGCGTGCACCCCGGCCGCGTGGGCCCGCGGGTCGGCGAGCGCCGTGCGCAACGCGTCGGCCACCAGGATGACCTCCACCCCGCGCCCGCGCAGCACCTCGGCGAAGGCGTCGTGCTCCTCCTGTGCCCGGCCCACCCACGGGATGGAGTCGAACAGGAGCTGGTCGTTGTTCTGGGGGGTCAGCCGCTTGAGCTCGTTGCCCGGCCGGTGCAGCAGAACTGTCCGGAGCGGTCCGACTTCGCTGTCCACCCTGGGTGCGGTGGCGGATTCACTGGTCACGGACCCGAGCGTAATGAACGCGTACTACGGGAGCCAGGAAACATGCCCCTTCAATATGGCGTAACCGAGGAACGACACGACGTCGAACAGCGTGTGCGCGGCCACCAGCGGCCAGAGCCGGTTTGTCTTCTGCCACAACCTGCCGAAGATCAGGCCCATCACGAAGTTGCCGACGAACCCGCCGAAGCCCTGGTACAGGTGGTACGAACCACGCAAAACGGCCGCGCCGACCAGCGACGAGTTCTCCCGCACGCCGAGCTGGCGCAGCCGGGTCAGCAGGTAGCCGATGACGAGCGCTTCCTCGGCGAAGGCGTTGCCGAACGCGGACAGCGTCAGCGTGATCGGCCGCCACCAGGTGTCGCCCAGCGTGGACGGCTGCACCGCGAGGCTGAACCCGAGGTGGTACGAAAGGAAGTACAGACCGAGGCCGGGGATCCCGATGACCGCCGCGAGCAGGAGCGCGAGCAGGGCGTCCTTGCCGGGGGAACGGCGGTCGAGGCCGATCCTGGTGAGCTTGATCCCGCCGCGCCACAGCAGGTAGAGCCCGAGCGCGCCGAAGCCGAGCAGCTGCGCGACGCTCAGCAGCTGCTTGAGCAGGTCGATCAGGCTCGCCGCCGCCTGTGGCACGTTGATCTGAACTTGCTGCTGCGCCAGCGGAACCGGCTTCAGCAGCGAGTCCACAAGGGACAGCAGGCTGCGCAGCCCGGAAAGGCCCAGCGTGATGCCGAAGACGATGACGAGTTCGAGCTTGATCGCGCGGCGCTCGCCCTGGTCGGTGCATGTCTCCGGGAACGCGGGGCGCCCGGGGGCGAGCCAGGATCGCACGGTGGAGCTCATGCGGGCACGTTACCGTCGGGTTATGGCACGGACTATCGCAACCAACGAAAAGATCGACCGCGCGGGACTCGTCGAGTTCCTCCGGACACGTCATCGGCTCATCCTGATGACCACCAAGGCCGACGGCGGCCCCCAGCTCTCCCCGGTCACCTCCGGGATCGACGACGAGGGCAGGCTGGTGATCTCGACCTACCCCAAGCGCGCGAAGATCGCCAACATCCGGCGCGACCCGAAGGTGTCCGCCTGCGTGCTCTCCGACGAGTGGAACGGCCAGTGGGTGCAGGTCAACGGCACCGCCGAGGTGCTCGACCTGCCCGATTCGATCGAGCCACTGGTCGACTACTTCCGCAGCATCTCCGGCGAGCACCCCGACTGGGACGAGTACCGCGAGGCGATGCGGAAGCAGGGCAAGAGCCTGATCCGCGTCACCATCGACAGCTGGGGCCCGATCGCGAAGGGCGGCTTCCCGGCGGAACTGCCAGACACGCCCTAACCGTGTTCGTCCTGGCGGTGGTGCATCGGGCAGCCGACCAGGCGCTGGATCTCCATCGCCAGCTGCGGCGGCCCGTCGACAGGGCGCGAGAAGGCCAGCCGGACGTCGTGGTCGCCGCTGTCCGACTCGACGCGCAGCCGCAGGCCGAAGCGGTCCAGGCCCAGCGGCCGGATCCGGCCGTCGCGCAGCGCGGGCGGCAGGTGCTTGGCGAGCTGGTCCACGACGTCGGCGTGGTCGCTCTCGAGGTGGCGTAGCCAGTCGGCCTCGTAGTCGTGGAACGGGTCGGGCGGGGCCGCGCTGAACATGTGCGGGCGCAGCGAATGCGTGCCCTCGGCGTCGGCGAGCACGAGCGAGGCCGGGGTCAGGCGGAGCACCGTCAGCCCGTGGCCGACGTCGAGCAGCCGCGGGTCCGGGCGCGTCTCGGCGATCGAGACGGCCCGCGCGCGGGCCGAGACCTCGGTGAGCGGGCGGAGCCAGCCGGTGATCCACAGCAGGCCGCGGATCGGCTCGCGGAGGTCGACGGGCGCGTGGTCGGCCAGCTCGATCATCACCGCGAGCTCGCCTCGCTGCGTCTGTTTCGTGGCCTTGACCAGCGAATGCCCGTCCGGCAGCAGCACGCTGACGCTGCCGCTGGAGTGCACGTGGTGCAGGACGGGAACGACGCGCTCGACGTCGTTGTCCGTGCGTTCCACGGTCGGCATCAGCGTCGCCGGCCCGTTGCGGGAGGCGATCGTCTTCGCGCGCTCGGCGGGGTTCGGGGCCGGTGGACGGCGGATGGTCATCGGGGCTTCGGTCACGGCTCACCTCCTTGGTTAGGTGAGCCTAACCTGAATTGAGGGGTGGAGGGAAGCCGTCTCACCCGGCGATCACCTGAGCGGGCTCGGCGTCGTTCGAGTCCGGGCTGGTAACGATCTTCGGGATGTCGCCGAATAGTCGGGCAGTAGGGGGGACAACTGTGCAAGCTGATTCTCAGGCCGATCGGGTGGCCGTGCTGGAGCCGCGTCCTGATCTGCCCGCGAGTGCCATGCCGGTGTTCAGGGAGCTCGTCGGGAAGAACCGCAGGCGCAGGCGACGGCAGGCGATCGTGTGCCTGCCGATCGCGGCGGCGGGGGTGTGGCTGAGCTTCGGTGGCTACGGGATCGCCGCGCCGGTCCTGCTACTGGCGATGTTCGTCCCGCTGACTTTCTACCTCGTGCGCTGCACGCTGGTCTTCGGCCGGGCGGAGAAGCTGCTGGGGACCGCGTTCAGGCCGCTTCACCTCGAGTCCGACGGGGTGCTCGTGTCGGGTTCGAAGGTCAGTCTCCGGGTTCCCGGGGACGGGCCGGACTGGCTCGTGATGCGGCTGCCGGAGCCCGCCCGCCGGCAACTCGCCGGTCAGCGGCGGGTGTGGGTTCTCGGGCCCGATCGCCGTGGCCGCGTACTCGTACTGCTGCCGGGCAGCCTCTCCGTGCGCCCTGGCCGCCTGCGAGCGGAACCGTCGTCCGGCTCTGTGCCGCTCGCCGAGCTAAGCAGGACACCCACGTCCCCCGCCGATGATCCGGTGGTCGGTGCCCACCTCCGCGCGCTCCTCAGGGTGTTGTGGGTGCTGGTCGGGCTCTACGTCTTTTACGCCGCTCTGCTGGTCTGGGTGCATTTCGACTTCCCGCCCGACCCGAATCCCGCCCTTCGCGACTTCATCCCGAACGTTTCCGTCCTGCTCAGTGGCCTGATGGTGGTCGCCGCCCTCGGCACAGCGGCGTCCGTACCCCGGTATGCCGAGGCGTGGCGGGCGGGCACCTGGACCGAGCTGCGGGTGGTGGTGGACGGGGTGGTGCGGATCGGCTACCAGGGAATGGCCAGGGTCAACGGGCGGACCATGCTGGCTGACGGGCGGGAGATCACCTTTCAGCTGCTTTACGTCGACCCGTCGCTGGCGGCCAACGTCGCCGTTACCGGGCAGCTGTGGATTGCCGGGGCGCCGCGGCCCGGGAAGGTCGGGCGGGCCGCGGTGCCTGGCTATCCCGTCATCGGCAATGCGCGGTTCGGGAAGTGACTTCTGCTGGTTTGCGGGCCAGGAGGTAGGCCTGCTGGGTCTTTTCGTAGTCTTCTGGTTCACGGATCAGGCGGGCGGTGGTGGTCAGGCCCGCGTTCGCCAGCAGGTCGGTGATGTGGTCTGGGGAGAGGCGGTAGGCGTCCAGTGAGATGTCGTGGCCGTAGCCCTTGGAGACGTGAAGGCGATTGTTTTCGCCTGCTTGGAATGCCAGGATCAGGTGGCCGCCTGGGATGAGGACGCGGTTGAACTCTGCGAATATCGTGGGTAGCAGGGGTGGTGGGGTGTGGATTATGGAATACCAGGCCACTATTCCGGTGAGTTCTTCGTCCTTTATGTCCAGGGTGGACATCGTGCCCACTTTGAAGGTCAGCCCGGGATGGGATTTTTGGGCCGTTGCGACCATTTCTGGGGAGAGGTCTATGCCGAATACTGAGGTGCCCAGGGTTTTGAGGTGGGCTGCTATGCGGCCGGGGCCGCAGCCCAGGTCTGCTACCTGGCCGGGGCCTACCAGTTCGGCGAACGTGGCCAGTAGGGCTCGTTCCAGGGGCTTTTTGGGTAGTTCTGAGGCGGCTTGGTCGGCGTAGCTGGTGGCTACGGTGTTGTAGGCCGTGCGGGTTTCGGTGAGGTGGGGTGGTTCGGTCATGGGGGGAGGTTAGCTTGGGAGGGGCGCTTTTGGTTTAGTCCTGAGGTGTGGTTAGAAGCCTGTGTTTTTTGGCCAGCGCGCTTACAAACTCGCGCCGCCAGGTCGCCCCTGACTATGTGCGTAAGTGCGGCTTTGCTTTAACGGGGGCGACCTGCCGTCGCGAGTTGGGAGGCCCTGGCGGGCCTGAAAGAGGGCGCGCGGCGGTGAAGTCTCCGCTCGCAGGGCTCGCGGAGACGCTGTGGTTGGGGAGAACTGCTGGGGTTGGGTTTTGTTTTTGTCTTTTTTACTGTATTGCGCGGCGGGTTGCTTGTTCGGTTTCTATTACTCCGCGGCGGATTCCTTCTAGTTGGTCTGTTAGGTCTGTTATTGATTCTTTTTCTTCTGTTATTTCTTCTATTTTTGTTGATAGCTCGGCTACTCTTGCTACCAGGCCGTCCAGGGCTAGTACTACAGGGCTAGATCTCTAGCATCTGGAGGCGGAGGCGTCGTCTGAAGTGGCTTCTTCGTGCGTCTGCCTGGTGTCCGCGTCGCCAGGCAGACGCACGGAGGCCCTGGTCGATGACGTGAT